>CAJUAE010000229.1 GCA_910583965.1 uncultured Lachnospiraceae bacterium | reverse complement strand
CGTTCTATATAATGCAAAACATCAATAAAATAACTAATTTTGCATTCGGATAGGGGCAACTCTTTCCAAGAAATAAGAAAATAAGAAGCGTTATGCTCTCTTGTAAGTCGAGAACGTAGGAAATTCACCAGTGTACTGGGATTGCATAGTGGTTCTCACGCATACAGCATGGGCTGCTACCTCTACATCTGTACACAAGGTTTCCTACGACTTTCGACTTCGAGTGTTGCATCAGTAGTTTGTGCTTCTGCATTTATAAATCGCTCCATCGTGCTATGGAGCATTGTATTATTTTGTAGATGAAGAATATCGAAGCAGATAAAGAACTCATAGCGGCATCGGAATCAAGGATATAAAGGACTATGAAATTGAAATCAACATCGAAAATGGTATAGTAGTAAGATAAAAGTAATGGCAGAATCTTTTAAAAATATGTTTGATAAGCCATTCTTTGGAAGGTTTGTCAACGACTTGTCTCTTGTTCTCCAGAACATGAG
This sequence comes from uncultured Lachnospiraceae bacterium, assembly GCA_910583965.1. Lineage (GTDB taxonomy): Bacteria > Bacillota > Clostridia > Lachnospirales > Lachnospiraceae > COE1. Next base: position 628 of record CAJUAE010000229.1, on the reverse strand, counting down.
TGTAGACAAGTTTGTAACTTTAGTTATGGATGAAGAATGGGAGAACAGAGGTTATAAGCAGCGGATTGCACACATAACTACTGTTCTGCACAAGTTTATGCCAACCGAGTATAAAGAAGCTGTTGCGAAAATCTTTAAATTATTAGACTGTGTAAAAGTTAGACTGCTCGATTTTTCAAAGATAGACGATAAAAATTTCAATTTGCTGACATTAGAATATGGGGTTATTTTGGACCATTATGTGGAGCGATATGGAATAGAGGACTATGAGACATCAGTGAAAGCCATTGAGCGAATTACGCAATTCACGACTTGCGAATTTGTGACCCATGCCTTTATTGTGAAATATCAAGATGAAATGATGAAACAGATGTTGGCTTGGTCAAAACATCCGCACTGGGGGGTAAGGAGGCTTGCATCGGAAGGGTGCAGACCTCGTCTGCCGTGGGCGATGTCATTGCCTAAATTAAAAGAAAATCCAGCTCCCATCATTCCGATTATGGAAAATCTGAAAAACGATCCATCCAGGTTTGTAAGGTTGAGTGTTGCCAATAACCTGAACGATATTTCAAAGGATAATCCACAAATCGTAATTGCTTTGGCTAAAAAATGGAAAGGGCAATCAGAG
>CAJUAE010000228.1 GCA_910583965.1 uncultured Lachnospiraceae bacterium | reverse complement strand
ACTTTTACGAGTCCAGTAGTATGGAGCAGTTAAAGAATAGCATCTTTGCAATGGGTGGAGTCCGACAGAATATTTTGCTTGTCAAACTTCCAGGAGTGTTGCCAGTCTCTTATAAGATAATTGCAGGACATAGACGTGTACGTGCCTGCATGGAGCTTGTACAGGAAGGGCACCCAGAATTTGAATATATTCCTGCGGTGATTATAGAGAATATTGATAAGGAGACAGAAAAGATGCTGCTGGTCATGACAAACAGTACACAGCGGGAGCTGACAGACTGGGAAAAGGTCATGCAGCATATGAAGCTAAAGGAGATTATCCCAAAGCTAAAAAAGAGACAGGGGCTTGATGGAAGGGCAAGAACACTTGAGGCGGATTACCTTGGTGTGTCGGAAGCACAGATTGCCATATACAATACAATTGGCACAAAGCTAGATGCCTGGTTAATGAGTATCTTTAAAGATGGCAGTATAGGAATATCGCTTGCCTATGAGGCAGCAAAGCTTGAGCCAGAGGAGCAGAGACAGCTTGTACAGATATCAACAGTAAATGGTAGATTCACAGAAGAGGATATAAAAAGGCTGGCAGGCAGCAGACCAATAAAAGGACAAGAGCGTATTCAAGAATATATAGTAAAAAATGTGTCAGAATCTAGCACATCTGAAGAAGCATCAGAATCGGTAAAAGAAAATGTGTCAGAATCTGACACATTTAAAGAGACACCAAAATCAGTAAAAGAAAATGTGTCAGAATCTAGCACATTTGAAGAAGCATCAGAATTGGTAAAAGAAAATGTGTCAGAATCTGACACATTTGAAACATACATGGCAGCAGAGGTGCAGCAACTTAGAGGCGGATATGAATTAAACATGATTGATGAGTTAGTCTGGAAATTTGAGTCTTATTTGCAAAAGTCAGAACCAGGAAAGATGGATTATCATGTTGCAAAGTATAATTGCTTGTTAGATGCACTGTATCTCCTCAAGGAAAGAATGGCGTTAGAAGAACAGCAGAAAGGAGCAAAAGTATGACTTATGCAGAGTTGAAAATAAATACACAGATAAAGTTAAAACAAAAGTCAGACAGCGAGAGAGCATCTATTCAGGTGATAAGATGTACTGTGGTGGCGAAATATCCGCATATGTGCGTTGTGGAAGATTCCAAGGGCAGACGAAGAGGCGTAGCAGTCGGTGAATTGATGATGAATAAGGTTATCACACAGGAACCGTGTTTTGAGGCAATGAGAAAAGAGTGCATGAAAGATAATCAATCTTCAGGGAGGCATAAGCGAGGATAAAAATGTCTGGGTATGAAACAACTCTACCTTGTAGGATAGGAGATACGCTTTATTCTATTATAGGCGAAAAAGTAACACCTTATGTAATTGCTGGATTTAGAATTGATAAAGAAAAAATCTATATGGAGACATCAGGAAGTATGTTGTTTGCGGCAGACAAGATAGGGATTTTTTATTTCTTTTCACAAGACTTGGCAGAAGAAAAGTTTCAAAAAATGTGGAAAGAGAGGAGGAATGACCAGAATGACAAATCTTGAGTATATGCGCCAGAAAATTGTTGAGACAGTGATGGGATTAGATGAAATGGAGCTGCTACAGGTTGCTGAGGACGCAGAAATGACTTTAAAAGAGACAGAGGGAGTATTCAATTGCCTTATTTGTGAAAAGGAATATGGGGAATGTGGCAGCAGTCCTTGCACGAATGAACATTGTA
>CAJUAE010000227.1 GCA_910583965.1 uncultured Lachnospiraceae bacterium | reverse complement strand
TTTACTAAGGAATATTTGGAAAGTAAATAGAAAATATTTATGTCGTTTGCTATAGAAAGATAGATTTGAGTGAGTATGAAATATTAGCTGGACATAAGCGCAGACGTGCCAGTATCTACAATGTGGAACGTGGATATAAAGAATATGAGTTTTTGCCATGTATTGTTATCGATATGAGTGGATTAATGACAAAAAAGATATCAGAGAAGATACTGGCAGAACAGGATGATATTGAAAATGATGTATTGCTTGACATGATAGCAGAGTATATTGTTATTTGTACAAACAGCACATCAAGCGAAAGCAGCAGTTATGAAAAAATGATGCAGGCTGTACGGCTTGCAAAGATACTGCCTGCAATGTTGGAGAATGAGGATTTAAAAGGGCGTGCGCTGCGTGCAGAGATTGCAAAAGAGATGAAGTGCAGTGATGGTCAGGTAGGAAGATATCAGAGCATCTATAATCATTTAATACCAGAAGCAATGGAACGCTTTCAGAACGGTGTAATGACAGTTTCGGTAGCTTATGAGATGTCTGGACTTGACAATAGTAAGCAGAAAGAACTACTCAAAAAGCGGATAATTACTTTAGCAGATATTGAACTTTTGAAACAAGAAGAAAATAATAAATTGGTGTCCGAGTCGGATACCAAAAAGGAACATAAAAAAGAATTATTGAATCAGGAAGAAAACGAAGAAACCGTGTCCGAGTCGGACACGGATAATATAAATCAAATGAGTGCAGATTCTTTCAATGGTGATGGATATGAAAGGATAGAAGACACGAAAGAGAATCTATATCTTGCGTTCCAATTAATTTTCGATGATGCAGAATCTGGCTTTCCACATGAAGTTTACAAAGAGCTTATAAATTTCATGGAAGAAATGGGTGGACATGTATCAGTAATGACGGATATCTTTGCGAAAGCACTACCGTTTGAGAACAATTACATAAAAATTGAAAATATTTGCGGATATAAAATATATTTTAAAGATACCCATAAGAAAATGGGTGTTGCATTGTGGCCGTTTTGGAGGGCCTTTATAAGTAAATATCATTATCATGAAGAGATAGCAGTCATTGATGGACTGGCAGCAGAAAAAAATGACAATTTTGAACAGGCTGTTGATAATAGGGCAGAAAGCAAATTGGCAGCAGAGAATAAATTAACTGCTGCCAGTGTAGAACCAGAAATAACAAATGAAGGCAGCACAGATTATACGCTGGAAGACATTAAAAAATTTCATAGTGAACAGTTAGAAATAATACAGCAGATTGAAGAATATGCCATCAAATGTGGCGGTATGATAAGAGGGTCAAGAAGAGAACAGTATAAAAAAGCCTGTATGATTTTTGACGGACTGTCATACCTCTTAAAAAAATTGGAAGGAAACAATAGAAGGCAGTATGAAATAACCATGCCTTGCAGAATAGGTGATACGCTTTATTCTATTATAGGCGACAAAGTAACACCTTATGTAGTTGCTGGATTCCGAATTGATAATAAAAAGATCTATATGGAGACATCAGGAAGTATGTTGTTTGCAGCAGATAAAATAGGGACTTTTCATTTCTTTTCACAAGATCTGGCAGAAGAGAAGTTTCAAAAAATGTGGAAAGAGGGGAGGAATGACCAGAATGACAAATCTTGAGTATATGCGCCAGAAAATCGTTGAGACAGTGATGGGATTAGATGAAATGGAGCTGTTACAGGTTGCTGAGGATACAGAAATGACTTTAAAAGAGACAGAAGGAGTATTTAACTGTCTTATCTGTGAAAAGGAATATGGGGAATGTGGCAGCAGTCCTTGCACGAATGAACATTGTA
>CAJUAE010000226.1 GCA_910583965.1 uncultured Lachnospiraceae bacterium | reverse complement strand
ATAAAGACTTTCCTTTATCATCTGTTGTGAAGATATCTTCATATGCTGATTTGAGAGAATCGAAGGTAGGTTTAAGTTGGGTGTTGAGCTGGTCAACTGTGTCGGTGATGGAGAGGGTAGGAGTGGAGTCTTGTTCTTGTCCTTGATTTAAGTATTCCTTTTCAGCTTCCGCAGCATCCCTAGCCCCTTGTGCGATTTCCTGCCACTTATCAATTTCTTCCTGAGTATTTATAGAATGTTCCTTGAAGAAAGCAGTAGGATCGTATCCATCAAACTTATCTTTAGCAAAATCTACTGCACGTTGGTACTGTGCTTCGAGGTCGTTGATTGTCTGTTCGCTGTCAGTAATAGCGATAGGAATTTCAATACCGTTTTCTTGACAATACGCTTTTATAACTTCTAAAGCATTTCTAAATTGCTCAATAAACTCACTAATAGACTGCTCATCTGTAGGAATAGCATATAAATCAGCAAGTGCAGATTTAGTTGTTTCATCTTGCGAAAGTGCTTCAACAAATTTTGTAATTTGACTTTTTACAGAAGCCATTTTATCTTCATCAAATTTCCAACCTTGATCGAATGGATTATTTGATTCTGACATTATATCAGAGATATCGTAACCTTTTAAAAATTCATTTACAAATTTCTGTTGTTCAGTTGATAAGTTAGAATATCCATCTGCATACTCAGCAATATAACCTAAATCTCTTTGAATAGATTCATTTGCCATAGATATTGCATCTTTCATATCAAGGTATGATTGAGCAGCACTATCTACTTTTTCTATATTTTGGTCAAAAACAGTAGCATCTAAACCAACAATATCGGCAGATAATGAATCAGTTATTACTTCAATATTTTCTGCAATAGTATCAGCATATGCCTTAAAAAACCATGAAGATTCAAAAATCCCATTTTTGTTTATGTATTTTTGAATTTCTGAATTAATATCTTCAATTCCTAAAGATTCAATAATTTTTCTTGCTATTTTTTCTGTATTGTCATAAGTATGTTTTCCAGAACCATTTAGATTAAAAGCCTGATACAATGCATTAGACAAGTCTGTTGCTGTTGTAGTACTAATCGCAGACATATCATCTGTTACAAGTCCACCATTGAATGCTTCTTTATATTCAGCAATGTAGCCAGACATTGAAGTTTTCAGATTGTCAAGATTTGTAATTTTTCTTAGTTCATTGCGGTATTCCTGTTCCTGTAATTCAATAGCACGTTCTAGTAATCCGTTTTTATCTGCAATATATCCGTTTTCTGTGCTATAACCTTCTGCAAGAGATGGTGACATACCAACAATCTGTTGAATGATTTCTTTATATCTTTCATACTGTTCAGTCGTTAGAGATATATTATCTCCGTACTGGCTTACCCCTTTGGATAATTCTTCAAATTCTTTCTTCAACCCATTAAGTGTTGTTACATTACTTTCATTAGTTGACTTGAACTCTTCATATTTTCTTCTTAATTCTTCTGCTTTTTCAATTGCTTCTTCATTTGCATGAACTAACTTATCTATTCCTTTTACAACTAAGCTAATAAGTAATCCGATTCCCATACCAATAGCTGCATTTAATGCTGTTTGTGCTATGGTTAATCCAATAGTTGATGCTTTCGCCGCATTTTGTGCAGTAGCCATACCTTGTGCTGAAACTTTTCCTCCATTATATGAGGCTACCAAGTTCTGTGCCGCAGGACTTGCATTTAACATAGTCCTATTAAATGCTGTTTGTGAAGTTACACATGAATCAATCTGGGAGTTATATGCTTTGATTGCTTCTATATCACTTTTTGTAATAGCATTAGCAGGAGTGAATACACTTCCTATTTTACCAAATACACCATTAGCATTTTGCCA
>CAJUAE010000225.1 GCA_910583965.1 uncultured Lachnospiraceae bacterium | reverse complement strand
GTGTGAAATTATTGGAAACATTTTCGACAATCCCGAATTGATAGAAAAATAAGGATCTAACAGTCTGCGATGTGTCAGTGGAAGGAGAATAATATGAATTTTGGACAGGCGTTTGAACAAGTAAAAAAAGGAAAAGGTATGAGATTGCCACAATGGAAATCGGATGTTGTGATTCGTGCACAGTACCCAGATGAGCATAGTAAAATGACAGCACCGTATCTATATGTAGAAAGCAGATTCGGATATGTACCTTGGAAAGAAACCATGATTGAATTGTTTGCAGAGAACTGGGAAGTAGTAGATTAATTTGTAAATCTGGAAGCGTCGCAGACTGTTAAAAATATAAGGATTTGGAATAGGAAATTTAGGATCTTCTATTTTGGCATAAAGTAAGTCAATTATAGGATTTACATCTCTTTCCATAATTGTTTTGAACACCATGAAGTCAATAGGTGACATTTGTTTTATGATTTCCACAAATGAAGGAAGTACTGAATTCTTTGTATCAGAGTTCATGGATTTGGCAAGCAAATTCGCATAGAGATTCCGCAATTCCACACTGTCCATAGAATAGGAGATAGCTTGAATCGCAGGAACGGCAACATATGCCTCTGGAGTTACAATTTTTTCTTCGCCAACATGTTCTAATTTTTGGGCTAGTAATTTCTCTGTTTCAGCTATTTTATATTCACGTTCAGCTATCCACTGGCGCAATGGTACAAGAGCAGCGTTGATGGCACGAGGGATTAAAGCAAGGGTTTTCCCAGATTCTTGCGTGGTTGATTGTAATACATCTTCGTATAGAGTGGGAGCAGTTTTCAACGTATCACCAATAGCGCCTGCAAGTTTGTCAAATCCTTCTGTCATAAGTATCACGACCTTTCGTTAATATTTGGCATAATTATACATTAAAATTCAAAATATTGAAAGAAAAAAGGAGAAAAATGTTTTGGGAATTATAGTGACATATATAAAATATAAAAAAGCAAAAATAAAAACAATAGGAAACACGCTTAAGTTACTAACTTTGCTTGTGTCTATAAGCAAATATTTGGCAGAAAGAATATCGAATGAGAAGGGGATTAGTCTGAAAGAAGCAGAAAACTTAGTGGTTGATTGCATTAAAGATGGCATGAAAGTAGTTAATTAAACTGAAATTTGAAGGAGAAAATCTATGATTCATGCACTGAAAGCAATACCAGAATATTTTGAGGCATCAGCAGTAGGCAGAAAGAATTTCGAGGTACGAAAGAATGATCGTCCATATAGTGTGGGCGATTATGTAGCATTGAATGAATGGAATGGTGAGAATTATACTGGTAGATGCACATTGCACAAAATTGTTTATATTCTGGATAATACGGAGTATTGCAAAGAACATTATGTGATTTTAGGATTAGATCCATGTGTGATTAGAGCAAGGGGAGAACTAATGGAGTTTGTTCATTGTGAAAGAGGTACACCAGTATATGAGAGAAAGTAAATTTAAAAATAGAAAGGCAAGGTGATAATTTAATGAAGGTATTTTTTGACACAGAATTTACAGGGCTATATAAGAATACTATGCTTATTAGTATCGGATTAATTTCAGAAGATAGAAGATGTTTTTATGCAGAGTTGACAGATTATGATGAGGCGCAATGTAGTGATTGGATTAAAGAGCATGTAATTGCCAATTTAAATCTATCAAAGTTGGAATGTGATAGAAAGTATATTGCAAATTATCATGTTGGAACAAAAGGTGATATTAAGGTTGCACTGGAAAATTGGTTTAGACAGTTTAAAGAAGTGGAGCTGGTATCTGATGTATGTCATTATGATATGGTTTTGCTTATTGACTTGTTTGGTAGTGCGTTTGATTTACCCTCTA
>CAJUAE010000224.1 GCA_910583965.1 uncultured Lachnospiraceae bacterium | reverse complement strand
AAAAGCTTTAATGTAATTTTAAATAAAGAAAGAGAGGAAAAAGATGGAATTTTTAAAATGTAGTCCGAAATGGACAAGACAACCAAAACAGGTGCAGATTGATGAGAACAAAGTTGTGATTGTTACAGAGAAAGGAACAGATTTATGGGCGCGTACTTACTATGGGTTTCAAAATGATAATGCTCCGGTATTTCAGATTGAGACGAGCGATCTGTTTTTCTCTTTCGTTGTAAAGACGGAGTTCGAGAGTACTTGTCGTTTTGACCAATGTGGTGTGGTTATGTATTTAGATAGTGATAACTGGTTTAAGGCGTCTATTGAATATGAGGATGAACGTGTACAGCGGTTGGGAAGTGTTGTCACAAATCATGGTTATTCCGACTGGGCGACAACAGATATATCCTCTGATATCAAAAGTATGTGGTATCGCTTTTCACGCAGAAATAGCGACTACTGTATTGAGTGCAGCGAAAATGGTGTAAGTTTTCAACAGATGCGAATTTTCCATATGTGGGAAGGAGCAGAAAACATTACATATGGTATCTATGCTTGCAGTCCAACAGAAGGTTCTTACAGAGCGACATTTTCAGACATGCAGATTATGGCGTGTCAGTGGAAAGCAGATGCAGAATGGCGTGATTGATAGAATGTATAAGATTACACACAGAAATAAAAGGGGCATTGCTCCTTTTATTTTGTTGAGATTTATGGGAGTTTATACTGCAAGTAAAGATATCATTTGATTTTAAAGATACGAATAAGATTTTCTTGATTATAATTATACAGAAAATTTATGATGATAGTTTTTATAAATTATGTCTGATGTTTGATTACTTCGATAACACTTATCATATGATATTTTATTAAAAAGATTTGATTTGAATACATTGGAAATTCATATTTAGCTTTTTGCAACAGTGGATAAAACCACTTTTCAGTTTCCTTGATATATTCTACCATTTTTTCTTTGGAAAAACCCACCGCCATACTGGAAATATTGTTACAACGGTCAAGTAGTTTGACAATAGTGGCTATGGCATTTTGGGAAATTCGTATAAAGTAATTTTCCTCGTCATCATCTACTTTTGTTAAGAGAGAAACGGCTGTGCGCGTTTCTTCGTTGACAGGCAGTTCCTCACAGGAAACTCCACAATCTTCACATACATCATGAAGCAAAGCTGTAGAGATAATATTGTCATCATCTAGTCCCAAGGCAAGTGCATGACAAGAAATTAAAAGTGGGTGATAAATATAAGGAACCTTGTCCTTTCCTTTACGAAGCTGTCCTTTGTGAAGTTCGCGCGCATAGGCTAGGACTTTGGAAGTCTGATATAGCTTTTTCACACTGGCATAGGTTTTAATGTATGTGTACATTCTTCCCTCGTCAAATAGTCTGTCAGAGAGTGAACTCTGAAAATCAATCAATACATTTTCTTTTTTTATACCACAGAGCAACCAATCTGTCGTCACCTGATAGAGCGAGGCAATTTCTACCAGCTTATCAATATCTGGTGAGGTTTCTCCGCGTTCCCATAAGCTGACCGCTTGAAAGGAGACATTTAATTGTTCTGCAACTTCCCGCTGTGTCATTCCTCGTTCTTTTCTTGCATCTGCCAATCGTTTTGAAAGATCCGCCACTGATTTTTCCTCCTGTGTATGATCGTTGTAGCCGCAGCTATCATAAATCAATTATAACGCATAACAGATCAAAAATACAGCAAAAATATCTTGAATGCGTTGGTTTGAATTTGAAAATAAGGCTACCGCAATCCCACTAGCTTTAGACGGTGAGTTAAGGTAGCTAAAAGTAGCGGTTTGTGCTATACTTTCGCTATAAAGACATGGAAATCAAAAAACAGACACAAATATTTATTACAGTACCATATTATCTTT
>CAJUAE010000223.1 GCA_910583965.1 uncultured Lachnospiraceae bacterium | reverse complement strand
CAAACTATCTGTTGGGAAAACCTTTTGTAATTGAGGGTGACAACAGGCAGTATATAGAGCTTTTGCAGCAGGTTTTTAACAAATCTTTTATGAAGACACTAAAAAATGGCGGGAAGGCGGCATTAAATAGTGGGATTGCATGGCTGCACCCATACTATACAGACAATGGTGCATTTTCTTTTCGGCTCTTTCCAGGATATGAAATATTGCCTTTCTGGAAGGACAGTGAACATACAATTCTTGATTTTGCAGTAAGGCTTTACCCTGTTGAGAGTTATGAGGGTACAACGCTGACAATTATTGAGAAGGTAGAGGTGTATGACCTAAAAGGAGTTCACAAATTTATATTAGATGGTGAAATATTAGTACCTGATGTAAGTATGGGAAATGGACTTTTTGATATTCCCTATGTTTCTATAATAGATGGAGAAGGAATGGCGACTGGCATGAATTGGGAGAAGATACCACTCATTCCATTAAAATATAATGAGCAGGAAATACCACTAATTAAGAAGGTCAAGACGCTACAAGATGGAATTAATATCATGCTTTCCGATTTTGAAAACAATATGCAGGAGGATGCAAGAAATACAATCCTTATCCTGAAAAACTATGATGGTCAGGACTTGGGAGAGTTTCGGCGCAATCTTGCTACCTATGGCGCAGTAAAAGTACGGTGTAGCGGCGATACAAATGGGGGTGTGGAAACTCTTGAGATAACAGTGAATGCGGATAACTATAAGGTTATTTTGGAATTATTCAAAAAAGCTTTGATTGAAAATGCTATGGGATATGATGCCAAAGATGACAGGCTTTCAGGCAATCCAAATCAGATGAATATTCAGTCAATGTATTCTGATATTGATTTGGACGCAAATGATATGGAAACAGAACTGCAAGCTTCCTTTGAAGAAATCCTCTGGTTTGTCAATGCCCATCTTTTTAACACGGGACAGGGAGATTTTGCAGGAGAGAATATAAATATTATTTTTAACAGAGATATGCTGATGGACGAGGGGGCTATTATATCGAATATCAGAAATTCTGAAGGCATTCTTTCTAACCAGACACTTGTCGCCCAGCACCCTTGGATTAAGGATGTTGAAGATGAGATGCAAAAGATTGAGGAAGAAAAACAGAAGGCAGCAGAAGAAATAGAAAGGCAGCAATATGAACCGTTTCTAAGAAAAGATACTATGGAAAAGGAAGAGTAGGGGGAAATGCATTCATGCCAGACAGCAGTTATTGGAAGGAGCGGTTCAAGCAGCTTGAGGCGGCACAGAATCGAAAAGGCGCCAATACATACCTTGAAATAGAAAAGCAATATAGACAGGCACAGCAGGAGATTGAAGGGAAAATTAATACGTGGTATCAGCGTTTTGCCACAAATAATAATCTGTCAATGGCAGAAGCGCGCAGAATGCTTAGAGACCAGGAACTTGCAGAGTTAAAGTGGAATGTAAAAGAATATATCAAGCAAGGGCAGGCAAATGCTTTTAATGGTCAGTGGATAAAAGAGCTGGAGAATGCTTCTGCAAGGTTCCATATATCTCGTTTGGAAGCATTAAAATTGCAGACGCAACAAAGTCTTGAACTAATGTTTGGAAACCAGCTTGACAGTATTGATACAGCAATGAAGCGAATTTATTTAGATGGCTATTATCATACTGCATACGAGCTACAGAAAGGCTTTGGGATAGGCTGGGACATTGCAGGCCTAGATCAGAGAAAGATAGAAAAAGTAATCCGTAAGCCTTGGGCGGTAGATGGCAAAAATTTTTCAGAGCGAATATGGGGCAATAAAGAGAAACTAATTTCAGAAGTTCACAGAGAAATAACACAAGATATTATACTGGGGCGGGACCCGCAAAAAGCAATTGACAATATATCCAAAAAAATGAATACATCGAAAGTGAATGCAGGCCGACTCATTATGACAGAGGAGGCTTATTTTAGTTCTGC
>CAJUAE010000222.1 GCA_910583965.1 uncultured Lachnospiraceae bacterium | reverse complement strand
AATTTGAGGTGTTTTAGGATTGCGGGAGCATGAAATGCGGAGCAATCCGTGGTATTATAGGGGGCAAAATACCTTTTGAGACTTTTGGTTTTGTAATCAGAAAGATAAGGCAACAAGTGTCAAGGTATTTTTGCAGGCTTTTAGTTTTGAGGTGTTTATGGAGAATAAGCAAAATATTCCAATTTTGGAGGTCAATAATCTGTCTGTTTCATTTCAAATGTATGACAATATATTTAAACAAAAAATATTACAAGCTATTTCGGAATTAAACATAAAAGTATATGCTGGGGAGATTTTAGCGATTGCTGGCTCGTCCGGTTCAGGAAAAAGTTTGCTGGCATCAGCAATTTTGGGAATTTTGCCAGAAAATGCTGCGGTGGTTGGAGAACTGCTCTATAATGGTCAAGTATTGACACCTAAATTACAGAAGCAGTTAAGAGGAACGGAGATTGCATTAGTGCCACAGTTAGTAGATTTTTTGGACCCGCTAATGCGAACAGGAGTACAGGTAGATGGACATAAAAAACCATATCCTACACAAAGGCGACGTGGAATTTTTCGACGGTTTGGATTGCCAGAAGATACAGAAAAACACTATCCATTTCAACTTTCTGGCGGCATGGCGCGGCGTGTTTTGGTCTCTACGGCACTGATAACAGATGCGCGGCTTATTATTGCAGATGAGCCAACACCGAGCATGAGTTTGGGACAGGCGCTAGAGGCGCTAAAGATGTTTCGCGAGATGGCAAATGATGGAAAAGCGATAGTTTTAATTACACATGACATTGACCTTGCGTTTGCTTTTGCAGATAGAATTGCAGTCTTTTACGCTGGAACTACAGTTGAAACTGCTAGCGCGCAGGATTTTCAGACAGGGCCAAAAGCGTTGCGCCACCCGTACAGTAAGGCGCTTTGGCATGCATTACCACAAAATGATTTTGCGCCGATTGCTGGTTTTCAACCTTATGCTGGAAATCTGCCAAAGGGGTGTCTGTTTGCACCAAGATGTAGTTGTAGTACCCAAAAGTGTACACAGGAAGTTCCGCCTATGCAATCGCTGCGCGGCGGGGAAGTGCGATGTTTTTATGCGGAGTAAGCGGGAAAATAGAATTGTTAAAAAATAAGTGAGGTTACAAAAATGTATCTCGAGGCAAAAAACATTTGTTTTCGCTATGGAAAACATCAGCCATGGATATTTCAAAATTTAAACTTTTGTGTAGAAAAAGGAACATGTATTGGTTTATCTGCGCCAAGTGGGGCAGGAAAGTCTACACTAGCAATGCTGCTTGCAGGATATCAAACACCTGTGGCGGGTGAGATTTTGCTAAATGGGAAGCCACTTCCAAAGAAGGGTATCTGTCCAGTACAATTGATTTATCAGCACCCAGAACAGGCAATTAATCCGCGTTGGCGATTGCGTAAAGTGCTTGAGGAGAGCGGGCAAATTTCGCAAGAATTACTTGCATCACTTGGGATTGAAAAAGCGTGGTTAGAACGTTTTCCAAGAGAACTTTCTGGTGGAGAATTGCAACGCTTTTGTGTTGCGCGTGCATTGATGAGTGGTGCATCCTTTTTAATCTGTGATGAGATAAGCACCATGTTAGATGTTATCACGCAGGCGCAGATTTGGCGTGTAGTCTGCGACGAGGCAAAAAAACACAACATGGGAATCGTGGTTATTACACATAACTTTCAGTTAGCAAAAAGGCTGTGTAGTCAAATTTTTGATTTGCAAGGGGATAAAGGAATACCTGTAATGATTTGAGAAAATTATTTGTCGTAGTATGTAATTTGCATTTTTCTTGTAGTGTTATTTAAATCCGAAATGATTCTGTGACAAAATAAAAATCATAGGTTTTTGTTACAATGATATATTTGGTAACACAAAAGGAGAAAATATGTTTTATTATATCCGCAAAGAATGGAAAAATAATTTAATCTCAATTATTCTGACAATTATATGTACTGCTCTGCAAATAGGAACCAATTTGTTAGCGATACAGCAACTTCAAAGTATTATTGAGTGGAATTTTGAGAAGTTTTTGGCTTTTTATCATACTCGGACTGGTGTGTTGGGT
>CAJUAE010000221.1 GCA_910583965.1 uncultured Lachnospiraceae bacterium | reverse complement strand
TTAGAAGTGGTTCGCCACAAAAAGAAATATCAAAATTTCTAATAAAATGTTGAAAAACTGTCAAATCCCTACTCGTCATATTGTAAAATCTTTTCTGTATACTTTCGCTCCATATCATGTTTTATTTTTCGGTTCTCCACAGACTCAAAAATAATCGAGAAATCGTAATCTGCCGGATACAATTGTTCTGCTGCCACATGAAGTTTGACGCGCTTATGGTTAATCCAGATTTTTTTGTCTGGCAACTGTACACGCAAAACGCCTTTCTCATTAATAGATTCGCACACAATACCAATTTTCTGATCAGGAAATATCATCACACTATCTCCAAGATGATACTTTGTGCTAAGGTCTGTTTTTGGACTAGGCTTTTTTTGTTTTGAAATTTTATGTGTATTTTGCTTCCAAATAGTGTTCTCCTCGCCGTGAAACTGATAATTTTCTATGGCTGTCTCACCGTAAGCTGCCTTGACAGCCGTCCGCAACATATTTTTTGGCATACCCAGTCTGCCAGCAATATAAAATGCACAGCTCTCCCCAGCCTCTCCGATAACCATTTGATAAGTTGGCTTTAAAGTCTCTTTGTCAAAAGTCATTCTCGCATTAATAATATCTTGTGTTTTGTCCGCATATTCTTTGACCTCGGGATAATGTGTTGTAACAAGAAATAAACAATCACTTTTGCGAAGCTCCTCCAATATTGCAACAGCAATCCCCATGCCCTCTGTTGGGTCAGTGCCAGAACCCATCTCATCCAGAATTACAAGACTATCGTGGTTGACTTCGCGCAATACTTGCAGCATATTTTTAATGTGTGCGGAAAATGTGGAAAGATTCTCCGCGATATCTTGACCATCACCAATATCGCACAAATAACTACTATTCATACAAATATCAGCTTCTTTACACGCAACGTGGAGTCCACACTGCGCCATAAAACAACTAAGCATGACGGTCTTAATTGCCACTGTTTTCCCGCCGGTATTTGGTCCTGTAATAATGATTCCTCTTGCTTGCTTACCAATTTCAAATTGCAGCGGAACATTTATTGCTCTATCCATTAATGGGTGTCTTGCATCTTTTAAGACAATGCGGCGTTCTGTATTGATAGTTGGCTCTACAGCATCCATATCCAAACTAAGTTTTCCTTTTGAAAAGATAAAATCCAACTTTTCCATAACACGAATATTTTCATTCATTAATAGAACAGACTCCGCAACCATTGCGGTTAGTGTATACAAAATACGATATACTTCGTTTTCCTCACTGATGCGCAACAACTGTAATTCTTCATAATATTTTGCAACGCTAACTGGTTCAATAAAGAACGTGTTTCCTGTAGCAGACTTGTCAATCACTGTTCCTGATATCTTAAATTTATATTCTTTTTTCACAGGAACGCAAATTCTGCCATTGCGTGTAGTGCAATAGCTGTCTGCCATACACTCTTTGTTTGTACGCATTAGTTGTTCTGCCTTCTGTTTCATCTGCTCTTGACAACGTATCATATCGGCCCTAATTTGTTTGAGTTCTTTGGACGCATAATCATCAACCGCACCATTTCTAATCTGGCGACTAATCTCCTCTCGAAGTATTTCCACTGCGTCAAGATTTTCCTCATAATAAGCAAGTGGGTTTTTGTACTGTTTTCCTCTATTAAGATAATCCTTTAAACGCCTGACAGCAACCAAAACTTTTTCCACCCGCTCTAATTGATATGGTATCAGACAATCACCTTTTTCAGCAATTGCTAAAATCTCTTTTGCTTCCGCTACATTCTGTAAAGGAGGGGTTCCAAGCTTCTCCAGCAAAATTTTACTGTTGGTCGTATCTCTAATTTGCTTTCTCAACTCACCTTCTGCCAGATAGCAAGACACTCCCGCAATTGCTTCCTTTGCGCAGTTTGTGACAGCAAGCGCTTTCCAATGTTCCTTTATTTTGTCAAATTCAATTTGTTTTTCGATATTCATTTCTTTTTTCCTTTCTATAAACTTCTGCGAAATGCGCAGTATAACACATTCTATTATTTACCTTACAACGCAAAAAAGACCATAGTCACCCGCCTGAACGTGTCTATACTATGGTCTTCTCTCTTGATGAAACAAAAAGCAAATGCACAATCGAATAAGGCAGATTTATCTTCCTTACTCTATATTAGGCGTTTGTCAGCTTCTGCTGATATTTTTCCTTTGGGCGTCCGTGTGCAATCGAGTAGGGAAGTCTATCTTCCCCTACTCGCGCGCTGGACGCGGGCAGCATTTGCTGCTTATTTCCTCTCCGCGTCCGTGTGCA
>CAJUAE010000220.1 GCA_910583965.1 uncultured Lachnospiraceae bacterium | reverse complement strand
CTTTATGCGGACAAGGCAAAGGGGATACTTACGGAAAAGCGTTTTCTGAAGCTGACGGACGCAATGGAAAAGGAGCAGGAAAACAACCAGAACCGTATGCAGGAGATAGCGGCGCTTATCAGTGAGGAGGAACATTCAGAGGGCGATGTGCGGACGTTCATGGAGGAAATAAAGAGGTATGCCGCCATTACGGAACTTGACGAAACGGTGTTAAACAGGCTGATTAACCGCATACTGATAGGTAAACCGGAGAAGATTGACGGGGTAAGGACACAGGAAGTGCGGATTGCATATAACTTTATCGGGGAACTGTAAATAATAGGATATTTACTATATAACTAAAAAACAATTTGGAAAGCGGAGGTTCGAGAGAATCTCTGTTTTTTCATTTTTGTAGACTTATTATTGGTAATCGTATGAAAAAGGTGCGACAAAGGAGGATAGAATTATCCTACTGTTTTGAATCTGGTCTGCAAAAATGATGTTATGCTGGCATATAAGTTGGTTCAAAAATATACAGAAATGAGGAAATTTACATAGATTTAACATATATGGGATAGCAGATTTTACATTGGTAAGTCTACAATAAATAATGAAGTATGAAAGCAAAATTTCTATAGAACAGTTAAAGGAATTGTATGACGGCAGTTATGAAAGATGGAGTGACATAAAGTAGATATTAGATCGTTACTCTATTGTCAGGAAGATAAATATTTTTGGAGGAATGAACATGAAGCGAAAAAAATTGAAACGAAAGATTGCTGACTTAAGGAAAGAAAATCAGGAATTAAAAAGGTCTGTTTTGCGGGAAAAGGAAGCTAATCAGATGAAAAGTGTTTTTTTATCCCATATATCCCATGATATACGAACACCAATCAATGGAATTGATGGTATGACAAATATTGCTATCAGGCATTTTGACGATAAGGACAGGGTGCTTGACTGCCTGAATAAAATAGACAGTTCTTCCCAGTATTTGTTGTCGCTGCTGAATGATGTTTTAGATATAAACCGAATTGAAAGTGGCAAAATGATCATCAGTTATGAACCTATGGATATACGCAGTTTAATAAATAATTGTGCAGACATTGTTGACAGTCTGCTGATAGAAAAGAATGTGGAATTTGTTAAAAGTTTTGGAATGTTCCGCCATCCTGTGCTGTTGGGAGATGAACTGCATTTACGTCGGATACTCATCAATATACTGAGCAATGCTGCAAAATTTACACCAGATGGAGGAGAAATATTTTTTCATGTGAGGGAAATTTCTGCCGATAGTGGAAAGGCAGTATATTGTTTTGAAATTGAAGATAATGGAATCGGTATGAAACCAGAGTTTTTGGAACGGATATGGGAATCATTTTCACAGGAAAACAGCAGAAATTACAGTGGGTTTAAGGGTAGCGGTCTTGGTATGGCTATCACAAAGAAACTGGTGGATTTGATGAACGGGAACATTTATGTCGAAAGCGAGCAGGGTGTCGGAAGTAAATTCAGGGTGGAAATTGCATTTGATGTCGGAGTGATGCCTGATTTTTTGGAAATACAGAAGAAAAAAGAAGAGAGGCACAAACAGGAAATTTGCCTGAAAGGAAAAAAGGTTTTATTGGTGGAAGACCAGCCGCTGAATATGGAAATTACGAAAAGCGTGTTAGATGATGTGGGAATGGATGTAGTGACAGCAGAAAATGGGCAGGTAGCAGTCAATATTTTCAATAATTGTGCGGATGGAACATATGATGCCATTATAATGGATGTGCGAATGCCAGTCATGGATGGTTTATCCGCTGCGAAGAAAATTCGTACATTGCCGAAAAATGATGCACCAACAATTCCAATTATAGCTATGACAGCGGATACTTTTGAAGAGGATATTAAAAGAACGGAAGAAGCTGGTATGAATGCTCATTTATCAAAGCCTATTAATTTGGAAGAAGTGATTCGGACTTTAAATAGATGTCTATCTTGAAAAGAAATCACGAGCATGCTTGACAGTAAAGTGTTTATTAAAATTTAAACATAGTAATTATATCGTTAATCTGAAATAGTTATAGATAAGGTAAAAGACGTTGTACCATGAAATTGAAAACATCAGTTAGGGAAGCAGAGATTCGAGAGAGTCCCTGCTTTTTTGTGTGCAAAATTAAATTCATCACTTGACAATGTTGCATAGAGCTTATGAGCCAAGATGAGATTGCAGTCATGGACGGGGGAAAGTGCATCATGCAGCTTAGAGGGGTAAGACCGTTCTTCTCCAATAAGTTTGACATCACGAAGCATAAGCAGTACCGCTTTTTATCCGACTATGACGAAAAGAACGCTTTTGACATCGAAAAATATGTAAAGAACCTGTATAAAGCAAAAATCAGGGAAAATGACACAGTTGATGAGGTGGAGGATGCAGGCGTGATTGAAGCATGACAACTGAATATTGAAA
>CAJUAE010000219.1 GCA_910583965.1 uncultured Lachnospiraceae bacterium | reverse complement strand
TATTTATTTTGATGAAATTGAGGAAAAGCTCATGTATAAACATTGGTTTTGTGGGCATTATCATGTAAATTGTAGAATTGACAATCAACATACTGTGCTTTATGAGGACATTCTATGGAATATATAAAACTATTTTGGAATCATAATCTGCCAGAAGAACCTACAGTCATTCTCTATGAGGTAAATATAGAAAATGAGCGCCTTGCGGAGCGTTCAATCGACATATTCAGAAATGGGAAAACACAAAATGTTTCTGACTTTTATGCGAATGTGGTGGAAGCATTACTGATTCCAACAGTAAAAACATTTAATGAAAAGATGTATGGAGACGAATTTACTGCGTGTGCTATTACAAAAGAAGAATTTGAGAAAGTATGGGAAGCATAGATATAAAAACCACATTGCATTTAAGATATTTTAGATGTGGAAATTTTAGACAAAGAAGCGTTAGTTAGGAAAGTTTTAGATGTAGAAACGCTGTATGACTACAGCGTTTCTACACAGTTGATAAAATATAGTTGCCGATAGATTTATTCGGATTCGATAGGTTGTGCAAGATGCTCATTTTTGCAGATTTCTCGGAGCGCGTCTCGCACTTCCATCAGCGCAAATCCAAGCAAGTTTTGTCCGCGCCATTTCAGTGGATTTTGTGCATCTTGATTTGACTCACTCATCTTAATTCCCCAAACAGAATCATATGGACTTGCTTCCACTAAGATTTCGTTGCCTGTCTTTAACAGAAAGTCTTTAAGTTTTGGATTCTGTGAAAATTTCAGATAATTGCCATTTAAAACAATGGAATATTTTGCTTTTCCCCAGATGGCCTCGTCAAAGTTTTGTACTTTTTGTCCAAGTGCTTTTATTTTCTTTGGGTCTTGACAAAATAAAATTTGTTGTTTAATCTCATCATCGCCAAATAATTTTGCTTTGTGGGACATCATATACTGTTCCATACAACAATAGTTTGTTGCAATAGAGAAAAAAGAACTTGGGTACCATTGGCTAAGACAGCCTTTGCCAACCGCGCTGTTTAATGTAGATTGTGTTTTCCAAAACATACAGTATTTTAAGGGGCTTCCTGCCTGATACTTTTGCTGTATTTGTTCTAAGGAATATTTTGGAATACCATCTTTTTGCCAAAAAGGAATGTCAAAATTATTATGATTATAATAAATACATTCATCAGTATCTTTCCAGAAGCCTTTCCATGTTGGCGGTTCAGGGAAAAGTTTTTCATATTCTGTCTGTTCTTCTGAAGATAATGTTTGAAACCAATCATGCCATTGGAATGCATAATCTTCACCATATCCCATTCTCCAACCGATGGAGTAACGTTCAATCTTTGGGAAGGCAAGCCAAAGCGGAAGCAAAATCTGTTTGTTTTCTAACATATTTGTCTCCTCGTTTCTTGTGTTATTATGAAATATATTATATCATAATTGAGTTTTGGATTCAATTATTTTTCGACCCAAATAACCAAGAAATTATTAAAAAGTTACATTTTGTTATGAGCTAAGGTTAACAAAAGTAAGCAAAAGCGTTGTATTTGTGTACATATTCTTATATAATTAGGGTGAAATCAAAGATTTCACTTATCTTGATTAGTACGCCCGCTAAAACGGGCAGATAGGAGTTCGTGTGAAATCAAAGATTTCACCATCTTGATTAGTACGCCCGCTAAAGCGGGCAGATAGGAGTTCGTGTGGTAACTTTTATTTCTAAAAATTGATTTGAGAGAGATAGAAAAAGAGAGGAAATATGACAAAATTTCATAAGGATCATAGTCTGTCATGGTTAAAGTTAATGGAGTGTTATCAGCAATATAGAATAGCGGTGTTTCAGTGGGTAAAAGAAAAAGAAGATATCAGACGTAAGGATTTATTAATGGAGTTAACCCCACTTTTTGGTAAGGAACGAAATTTGAACAGGCGTTTGTTGGTGACTGATTTTTTACATAGCACAGATATGTGGGATGAAAAGACAATTGCACTTGTCTGGAAAGAGTTGACTCAGATTGCACTAGCAGAACAAGAAGAAGTTGCTGGTTGGGCTGTACAAGCGTTGTTAAAAATAAAGTCTTTGTCTATTCGAGTGTGTATTATAGAGGAGACATTTGCGTTGGCGCAACAGGAGTTGGAAAAGGATAAACCGGATTTTGTTCTTTTTGGAATGGGGTGTACATTGTTGTGGCATTTAGGAAGTAAAGAATCTTTTGAGAGATTTTGTACGTTGTATAAAAATCAGATTTATCTTGGGATTGGACTTGATGATACAGATTTTAAAGAAATGATGCAGTCTATGGAAGTATAAAAGATTTACAAAAAATATAAAAAACTTATTTCTTTTGTAATCAAGTGAGATTTCGAGAGCGTATTTTCATGAGAGGAGTATAGTGTGAAAAATAAATTTTTCACACGGCAAATTTGTGCTTACGCCCAAATTC
>CAJUAE010000218.1 GCA_910583965.1 uncultured Lachnospiraceae bacterium | reverse complement strand
TTCATAACTATTTGTGCCGCCAACTGAAAGGCGGCGGAATGGAGATTTATATGAATTTATTACAAGATATTAAAAAGTACAAACCTTATAACCAACAAGAAACATGTGATAAAGAATGCATGATTGATTTTATAACACATCACAACAATTATCTGGACCGTGAAAATCAAACTGCCCATTTTTCAACCTCTGTGTGGACCGTCAATAAAGAACGTACAAAAACATTAATGGTATATCACAATATCTATGATTCTTGGTCATGGATTGGGGGACACGCTGACGGCAACGAAGACCTGCGGTCAGTGGCAATGCGCGAATTACAAGAAGAAACTGGCGTTGCACATGCAATCCTTGTAAGTCCAGAAATATTTAGCCTAGAAATTTTAACAGTCAATGGACATATTAAAAAAGGGATTTATGTTCCTAGTCATTTACATATGAATGTTACTTATCTGGCTGAAGCCGATGAGAATGAGAAATTAATTGTAAATGAAGATGAGAATCAAGCTGTAAAATGGTGGTCCTTTGAAGATGCTATGAAAGTACCAACTGAACCATGGTTTATAGAATGGATTTACAAAAAGTTGATTAAAAAAGTACACGCAATGTTCTGACCACCATTGCTAAAAATTACACTTTTTCACTCTTTTTATAAGAAATATTGAAATTTCCCTCTATTTTTTGTAAACTATAATAAACAAACAAAAGTATATCCCACTACAACTATGTGGGATATTGAAAGGGAGATTATCATATGAAAAAAGCACTTAGTCAGTCCTTACTCACTGCAATCTTAAATGGTGTATCCATCATGTCACTAATTTTTCTAGCGTTCTCATTGTATTCATACAGAAACGTTAACACACAACTTGACAAAGCATATGAGGAACGCTTTAGTCTAACCTACAATGCAAACCGTTTTATGAACGGTTCCGCGTATCTAACAAATGAAGTGCGAGCGTTTGCCGCCACTGGACTTCAGGAACACTTTGACAATTATTGGAATGAAGTCGACACGCTGAAAAATCGCGACAAAGGCGTTGCTGCAATGCAGGAAATTGGCATTACATCCGCAGAACAAAAAATGATTAATGACATGTATTCACTTTCCAATCAGCTTGTTCCGCTTGAGGACGAAGCAATGAAAAACGTGCGTAACGGAAATACAGCAGCAGCGCTAGATTATGTATATGGAGCAGAATACAGCGATTCCATTTTAAAAATCAATACTTTAAAAGAACAGTTTCTCTCCGTCTTAGACACACGAACAGCAGAACAAGTTTCACTTCTAAAACAAAAGATTGAAACCATTCGATTACAAATGATATTCGCACTCTCCATTGTTGGCATTATGCAACTTTGTAATATGATTCTAGTTCGCTTCAAAATACTACGTCCTGTTATGAGAGTTAAGAGACAAATGCAAGCGATTTCTCAAGGAAATCTTTCTGCTAGTTTTGATCTAACACCTGACACATCGGAGATTGGAATGCTCGTGGACTCTATCCATGAGACAAAACGCGAACTGAAAAAATATATCAGCGACATCAACAGAACACTGACTCAGATGGCACAAGGAAATTTAAATCTATCCATTGGTAATGATTATCGTGGTGAATTTCAACCAATTCAGTGCGCAATGGCACAAATTCTTGATTCCCTCAATAATGCATTGTATCAAATTAATAGAACCTCCAAACATGTATTAGAAGAATCCAGCAAAATGTCTTCTAGTGCACAGGGCATGTCAGATGGCGCTACAGAACAGGCAGCCGCGGTACAAGAACTATCCGCAAGTATCTCAGAAATCTCAAAGCAAGTAAACAATACATCTTCCGATGCGGATAATGCCAACAAAGCATCGGAACAAGCCATGAAGCATCTGTCATTATGTAATGAAAAAATGGATACGCTGCGCATAGCGATTGAGGAGATATCTAATTCTTCTCGTCAGATTGGCGGTATTACGAAAACAATTGAAGACATCTCTTTACAGACAAATATCCTCGCACTAAATGCGTCTGTAGAGGCAGCACGTGCAGGCAATGCCGGAAAAGGCTTTGCCGTTGTGGCAGGCGAAGTGCAAAGTCTTGCAAACAAAAGTACTGAGTCGGCTAAGAATATTTCACTTTTAATAGAAAAGTCTATCAAGCAAGTGCAAAGTGGTGCTTTACTCTCTATTGAAACCATGAATGCTCTGACAGAAGTAATTGCCAGCAGCGAACAATCTGCTGCAATGATTGAGCGGATTGCATCCTCTGCCTTACAACAAGCAGAATCCCTTGCGCAAGTGACCGTTGGCATGAACCAGATTTCTGATGTTGTTCAGAACAACGCCTCGACCGCAGAAGATACATTCACCTCTGCACAAGGACTGAGACACAGTGCCGAAGATTTAAAAGACTCTGTACATAGATTCCAATTACGGCAAAAATAATGTGAAACCGGAGATTTTACTATCTTA
>CAJUAE010000217.1 GCA_910583965.1 uncultured Lachnospiraceae bacterium | reverse complement strand
GAGCAATCCGTGGTATCATAGGGGGCAAAATACCTTTTGACCCCAACATCATGTTCATTCATATGTTTGTCCTAGTATTTGACTAAAAATATTTGCATGGGATAAAAATACATGCTATGATGAAAAATAAAGTGCATATAAGGGGTGAGAAGATGAAAAAGATTGTGCTGATTGGTCCAGTGTATCCATATAAAGGCGGTATCGCTCATTATACAAGTTTGCTATATCAGGCGCTTTTACGTAAATATGAGGTCGAACTAATATCTTTTCAAATGCAATATCCAAAATTCTTATTTCGCAAGGAACAAAAGGATTATCGCAATGATATGTTTCGCGTTTCAGAAGCGCAGTTTTTAATCAATACAGCAAATCCAATTAATATCATACTTACAGCACAGAAAATTAAAAAGAAGAAACCAGATTTAGTAATTTTGCAATGGTGGCATCCATATTTCGCTCCTTGTTATCGAATTTTGGAAGCTGCACTTGGAAAAAGAGTGAAAAAGATGTTTATCTGTCATAATGTATTTCCGCATGAGCGTTTTCCGATGGACAAGTTTTTGACCAAAATAGTTCTAAAAAATGCGGATTTTTTTATCGTGCATGCGCAGAGTGATGGCGCAGATTTGCTTACAATTAAGCCAGACGCACAGTTTCGACAAAACCCACATCCAACGTATCATGCATTTCGGCTACGTGGAATTACAAAAATACAGGCGCGGCAAGAGTTGGCAAAAGACCCAGAAGAGAAGTTGTTGCTATTTTTTGGATTTGTACGAGATTACAAGGGATTGCGGTATTTGATTCAGGCATTACCACAAATAAAAAAAAAGTTGGATACAGTTAAACTTATGATTGTTGGTGCGTTTGGCAATGATAAGGAGGAATATCTTCAACTGATAAAAAGTTGTGATGTAGAGGATTGTGTAGAGGTAACGGACGGATATACGCCAGATAATGAGGTAGAGAAGTATTTTGCGGCCTGTGACTTGGTGGTATTGCCGTATGAGTCAGCAACACAGAGCGGAATTGTACAGATTGCATATGGTTTTGAAAAACCAGTTATTGTAACCAATGTGGGCGGCTTGCCAGATGTTGTGATAGACAAAAAGACGGGATATATTGTGGAACCTAGAAACCCACAACAACTTGCGCAGGCGGTGATTGCATACTATAAGGAAGGTATGGAGGAAAGGTTTGTAGAGAATGTGCGAAAAGAGGCATATCGCTTTTCTTGGGATAGAATGACAGAGAAAGTGGAGGAGTTGCTGCAAAATGAATGAGCCATTGATTAGTGTAATCGTGCCCGTTTATAATGTGGAGCATTATATAAAACGATGTGTTGACAGTATTCTTGCACAAACCTACACGAATTTAGAAATTATTTTGGTGGATGATGGGTCGACAGATGATTCAGGGAAGATTTGTGATGAGTATGCTAAAATGGATATACGAGTCAAAATCGTTCATCAGAAAAATGGTGGATTATCAGATGCTAGAAATACTGGGATTCGCCAAGCAAATGGTATTTGTTATACATTTATTGACAGCGATGATTATGTTGCAGTAGATTATATCGCATGTATCTGTCGACTTTTATGGGAAAATCAGGCACAAATCGCAATATGTGGATATAGAAAAGTGTTAGAAGATTTTGAAATAAAGAAGAATTTTGATTCAGAAATTAGTACAGAGAATTTATATTATTCTGAGGAGGCTCTATTTCGGCTGCTGTATCAGAGAAAAATGATTACATCTGTGTGGGGACGGTTATTTCGGGCAGAGCTTTTTGAGCAAATTCATTTTCCAAAGGCAAAGTTACATGAAGATGTTGCTGTTACTTACCGATTGTTTGATGCTGCGGAAAAGATTGTCTGTACGAGTGCTGAGAAATACTATTATTTTCAGCGCAGAGATAGTATTGTGAATCAGAAGTTTCGTAAGCAACGTATGGATTATCTTGAATTTACAAAAGAATGTATCCAGTATATGAATAGAAATCATCCTCAGCTAACAAGGGCAGCAATTTCCAGACATTTTAGTGCTTGCTTTGACTTGTTGTCTTGTATTGGAAATGACAAAAAAATATTTGCTGAGGAATATCTACAGATTGTTCAGGAAATTAGGAAGTATCGGAAAACAGTGTTATTAGATTCAAATGCACGGTTAAAAAATAGATTAGCGGCAGCAGGTTCGTATGTTTCTATTATGGCAATTCAGAAGTTAAGTTGTTTGCTAAAAAGACCGTAAAAAATGATTGATGTCAGCAGAGTTGACGTGCACGCCGCAGCGAGAATGGATTATAGGAGTAAAATAATAGAAAAGATGATAAAACAAGCGGAAAAAATAAGTATTATAATTCCTGTATACAATGGCGCGACCTACATTATAGAAACATTGAATAGTATATTGCAATCGACGTATCAAAATCTGGAAATAATCATTATCAATGATGGTTCTATCGACAATAGCAGAGAAATCTGTGAGCATATGCAACAGAAGGATTCTCGTATTGTAATCTATGACCAGAAAAATTGTGGTGTTGTTTCTGCCCGAAA
>CAJUAE010000216.1 GCA_910583965.1 uncultured Lachnospiraceae bacterium | reverse complement strand
TTTAACAAAAAAACTTAAAAAATGTATATCTTTTTCATTCATGCGTTTAATCTGGGAGGCTATTTTATTATGGCTTTAATTTCATGTCCAGAATGCGGACACTCTATTTCAGACAAGGCTTTGTCTTGCCCTTCCTGTGGATATCCAATAAATATCTCAACAACCATTCCTGCTCAATCAACCTCAAAACGAACTCCAAAAAAACGTCGCAAACTTCCAAATGGCTCTGGAAGTATTAAACATCTTTCGGGTAAACGCTCTAAACCGTGGGCGGCTTATCCTCCTGTAAAGGAATTTACACTCACTGGCTCTCCAATTCTTAATATCGCTATAGGGTATTTTAAAACATATGATCAAGCATATCAAGCGCTGATGCTCTATAACAGCACTTCGTCGGGTGTAAAGCAATCATCAATATCATTATCTGATTTGTATGCTACCATGCTTTCTAATCACAATGGTGCAGTCTCGCCCCAATACTTAAATATTACCTTTGCAGAGCTGTACGACCAATTTTTTGAAAGTAAATATGAAAAGTCAAAAAAGAAGCTGTCAAATGCCTCAAGAAATTCCACCAAAGCTGCATTTAATAATTGCAAAAAACTTCATGATAGAAAATTTGCTGACTTAAGAAAAGCCGACCTGCAGGACATTGTTGATACCTGTCCGCTAAAACATTCCAGCCTCGAATTGATTGTATCTCTCTTTAAAGGTATGTATGCTTATGCGTTGCAAAATGATATTGTGGAAAAAGACTATTCTCAATTCGTAACAATAAATATACCAGATGATGATGAAAGTGGGGTTCCATTTTCTCAGGAGGCACTTGACATACTTTGGAAACATAGTAATATAGAAAATGTGGGCATGATTTTGTTGATGATCTACACAGGATTTCGTATTACAGCATTTAAGACCATAAAATATAATACGACTGAACAATATTTTCAAGGTGGTGTAAAAACTGCTGCTGGAAAAAACAGAATTGTTCCACTACACCCAGTAATACAGGGATTTGCGAAAACATTTTCTGATACATATTGTTCTGGCAATAAAACATTCTCTTCTCATACATTTCGAGCTGAATTTTATACTACACTCGATTCACTAGGCTTGTTAACGTCTACTGCCGGAACAAAACATACCCCCCACGACTGTCGTCATACGTTCTCCTGGATTTGTGACAAATATAAAATTGATGATCTATCAAAACATCTCCTGATGGGGCACTCACTCGGAAATGATATAGAGAAGTCAGTATATGGTCACAGAACTCTTGAAGAATTACGAACAGAAATTGAAAAAATCAAGGTGCCTAATTTTAAATAAATTTGTCACTAATTTGTTACTAACCGTTTTTTATATGAACGTTTTTCCTATATTTTTCTATGACCTTAAAAGTATCGCAAACCCTTATAAATACTAGATTTTTCCGCTATTTTCAAGGGTTTGCAATAATCATAATTTTTAATCCCTTCTTAACTAAAATCGAGTAGGGAAGGTTTCTTTTCCTACTCGTGCGCAGGACGCGAGCAGCTTTCGCTGTATAGTTCCTTTTCTCGTCCATAGGCAAAAACCCCTGTCCTTCTTTGCAACATGTAAATGGACAAGGGTTTTAAATCTACTAATTACTCTTTTATTTTAATCGCTTTGCCAACTCTGTAACAATTTCACGAATATTTTTATTTTCGCAATCTACTACCATATTGGCATATTTTTCATATAAGGGGACTCGCTCCTCATACAGTCCATGAAGCGTCAAACCTTCCCTGAGAACAACACCGCGTTCTGCCAAATCTCCCAGACGTTCCTGAATACATTCGTAGGGCAATCTTAGATAGACAACCATTGCGATACTGCGCAGATGCTCCATCGCCTGTTCACTATAAACCGCACTGCCACCTGTAGCGATAACTGCTGTTTTAGGATGCAATGAGGCATTTACTCTGCCTTCAATCGCAAGGAATCCATCCAACCCGTATTCTTCTATCAGTTCATGAAGTTTTTTCCCCTCCTGCTCCTGAATCACAAGGTCAGAGTCCACAAAAGACATCCCCATATTTTTTGCAAGTACCACACCAATGGAACTCTTACCTGCGCCAGGCATTCCAATCAATACAATATTTTTTGCCTTCAAATGTCTCACTCCTAGCTGTCATCTAATCTCTAAGATATGCAATTACTTCAACCTCGCAAAGCACATTCTTGGGCAAATCTTTTACTGCGACACAACTTCTTGCCGGATTCTGTGTGAAATACTTTGCATACACTTCATTAAATGCTGCAAAATCAGCAATATCTGCCAAAAAACAAGTGGTCTTTACCACATGGTCATAGTCTGTGCCTGCCGCCTTTAAAATCGCACCCACATTTTTCATAGACTGTTCTGCCTGTGCTGTAATGTCCTGCACCTCCACATTTCCGGTCTCAGGATTAATTGGAATTTGACCAGACGCATACAAGAAATCTCCTGCAAGAACTGCTTGTGAATATGGCCCAATTGCTGCCGGTGCCTTATCCGTACTAATTTTTTTCATAAAATTTCCTCCTTTATACTTCT
>CAJUAE010000215.1 GCA_910583965.1 uncultured Lachnospiraceae bacterium | reverse complement strand
TCACCAGATAGTAACAAGCCTGAATAAATCCCTCTCTTGTACTCTTTCAGATAATATTTCCGCATCAGTCCAAATTTCCTTAACTCTCCTTCCGGCTCCGAATTGGGAATTAAGTTTGGTATTAAATAATCTCCACATTTTTCATAGGTTATGTTCATTGTCTGTTCCTCTCTTTCCATAAAAATCTACATTTCCTGCTGCCACCGCTTATTCTTTTCCGGCAATACCTGCGGATTTTTTCTCTGATGGTTGTGTTCAGTCGCATCCGCTTTTGCATCTTCCAGCTTTTGTTTCATCGTCTTTGGAGCAAGCGATTTTACAAATTCCACAAACGCCTCTCCAAGTCCCATTGATGCTACAAACCGTTTTAATTTTTCGACTTGCTCAGTAAGCACAGCTATCTTCTTCTCCAAATTTGATATCTTCTTCTCATACTTTTCCAAGAGATGATTCCTTGATACTGCCTTATTAAAAGCATCCAGTATTTTATTCCAGTCACTTTTCTTCACTTTGACATATTCCTCGCTACTGAAAAGATTGGCTACTGGAACGGCAGTGCTTTTCATATTTTTTGTTTCCGCCGCCACTTCCTTTGAAATCAATTGAAATGTATCTGCCCTTAAATCATGTTTGGCAAGAACCTCCTGCGCCGCTTTTTCTTTCGCCTCTGCTTCCTCAATCTGTTCCGTAAGCTCCTGCGCCTGCAAAAACAATTCATTGTTATGTACTTCCATTTCCTGCACCTGACCATGTAGGTCAGATGCCCGCTTCTGCAAACTTTCATTACACTGCTCCAAAGTTTCATTCTGCTTATCCAGCTTTTCCGCCTCTGCCTCAAGACACTCTACTTTCCGCATTACCGCTTTGTATTCTGGCAGAGTAAGATTATCGCGCTTATCTCCTTTGATTTCTACCTCTATTCCGCGTTCCCGGCATAAATCCATTAAATAATCACGCTCTCTTGCCTCCCAGTCAATCACCTCATTGTCATATCTGCCTTTGCCCTTTTCAAATCCCATCTGTTGCAAAGCTTTGGAAATGCTGTTCCTTGTTTTCATGCCCTTTTTATATCCGTCTGCGACAGGGATATAGTCTATATGCAGATGCGGCGTTGCCTCATCCAAATGCAGAACACAGTTAAATAAATATAAATTAGGGCTTCGTTCCTGAAAAGTTCTTGCATACTCGTCCAACAAATCAACTGCCTCTTTTGCCGCCTCTGTCAGATTTCCATCTTCGTCCACAACAGGCGTATCGTACTTTGTGCCAAGCTGTACAATATTTTCATAAAACACATTCTCCCCGTTGTCGGAATTTTCTATCTTTTTAATATAATTACTGATTTTTCTGTCATTGCATTTCTGTCCTGCATTATATTCCCTGACAGCCTCACCGAAACATTTTTCATAAGCATCTGCTATGGATTCCCTGATATATGTTTTGTTCCAGCCTGTTCTTTCCGGACAGACATTATTTGCTATAAATTCCCTGTTGTTGTGCGCCAGACTTCCATCACCTTTCGGAAAAGATATGGTTCTTCCCGCCATTTTCTGCCTCCCTTCCGTCTTAAATATTGCTCTAAATGCTTCGCATTTATCGCTGCTGTGCCAGTGAAAACAAATGCCGCCTTGCGTCGCTTGTTTTCACTTTGAGCACAGCATTTTGTTACTTTTGTCAAAAGTAACGCCTTATTACTTCTGACACATACGCATCAGAAGTAAGGCGCTCTCCGAGGGTAGTGTTTGCCTTTGGCAAACACGGTTGCCTGACGGCATCCATAGTCTGTCGAAAAGAACATTCGACAGACTGCTCATTCCGGCAAAAAGCCGCCGTCATTCGCTTTGGGTGACAGTACCGAATAAATACTTTTCGGTACCTTTCCGTAAGCTTCCTTTTCGGAAATGGGTACCGATTATAAATTCGGAACCGCCTATTCACCCATTGTAAAGGCAAACGCCATCATATCCTCGGATAATTCTACCTCATGCGTCTGCCTTAATTCATTACTGTCAGTCATTTCCGCTGCCTTAACCGCGCCTACTTGAAAATCTGAAGTATGTTCCTGAAAGCATTTTTCCATATGTTCTGTCAAAATTACCTGTAAACTCCGAAACTTAGCTTCCAGCACTCTCGCAAATATTTCTTCAAACTGTTCAAATTCGTGTTCTGACTGTTTTAATGAAAGAGTAAGTAATTCTTCTGGTTTATCTGCTCTTATTTCATTCTTGCTGTCAAGAACCGCAACAAACGCATCAGAAAGTATCTTCCCATAAGAACCGTCCTTTCGCGTCACTCTCTGTAGGTATTCCCAAGTCCTGCGCTGGTTTTCATCTTCCATGCAGAATTTTATATTACTGCATTTATAAGTTTTCCTCATGGCATTACCTCTGTCTGCGCTGTTTTTGTGCCGCAAGATACTCATACCCCTTTGCATTGGCACAAATATCAGTAATAAAAGTAACTTCCGCTTTACCTGCCAATTTTGTGTAATTCCGAAGCAGACATCCGCCTCCGCCAATCACATATAAATGCACCAATCCTTCTTTATAACCGTAATCAACCAAACGCTTTCTAATATTTTCTGCATACTGTTTTGC
>CAJUAE010000214.1 GCA_910583965.1 uncultured Lachnospiraceae bacterium | reverse complement strand
AGCAGAATCAGACGCATCATGCAGTTTCGGTATATTGATGGTTTCACATGGGAGAAAATAGGGGAAATAATGCACTGTGATCGAACAACAGTTGAAAAGTCGATAACCAGATATCTCAAAAAAAATTTGTAATTTGGAATAAGTTTCCCACATTTCCCATTTTAAATGTGGGAATATGATATTAAGTCAAAGTGGCAAGAAAAAAGACGTTCCTGTAAGAGGCATTATGGCAGCAGTCATAGTGCTTCTTTTTTATGCACAGACCCGTGTAGAGGAAATATGCAGCTAAGACGGCGCACGGGTTGCACGGCGAGTAGGGAAGATGAGACTTCTCTACTCGATTGCTTAGGGGAATGTCTTCTATACTCGATTATAGCAACGGTAAAAATGCACAAATGGAAAGAGGGTGTTGCAGAGTGGCAAAATTAACAGCGAAACAGCAGCGTTTTGTTGAGGAATACTTGATTGATCTAAACGCAACACAGGCGGCAATCAGAGCGGGATATTCCGTTAAAACAGCAAGCGAGCAAGGAAGTCAAAACTTATCAAAACTTAATATTCAACAGCAAATTAGTAAAGCAATGGCAGAACGGTCAAAAAGGACAGGCGTGAATCAGGACAGAGTTGTTTTTGAACTTTCAAGAATTGCATTTGTAAAGATGACTGATATCGTAAATTCGCAAGGGGTAATTAACCCAGAAGCAACAGAAGATGACCTTGCGTGTATTGAATCAATAAAGTATAAGGAGTCTCATAGTGATTCTGGAACAAGTATCGAACGAGAAGTAAAGGTTTCTTCTAAACTAAAAGCATTGGAACTGCTGGGGAAACACTTGGGTATGTGGAATGAAAAAATGGATGTGAATGTAAATATCCCAGTTGTGATTTCGGGAGAGGATGCACTTGAAGATTAGCAGTCAATATATTTTTGATTATCAGAAGCATTTATATTTGCCTGAACAAGATGCTTCTATTTCTTCTGGAAAACGTAAGGTATTGCTTCCTGAAGTAGTCGGGAAAGGCTATGGAAAGTTTTGGAGATGGCGGGGCAGATACAGAGTATGTAAGGGCAGCAGAGCAAGTAAGAAGTCCAAGACAACAGCGCTGTGGTATATCGTGAACCTGATGAAATATCCAGATGCAAATTTGTTAGTTGTCAGAAAGGTATTTCGGACTTTAAAAGATAGCTGTTTCACAGAATTAAAATGGGCAATTCATAGATTGGGAGTGGATGCCTTTTGGGAGATTAAGGAAAGCCCCCTTGAAATGACCTATAAACCAACAGGGCAGAAGATTTATTTTAGAGGGCTTGACGATCCATTAAAAGTTACTTCAATTACTGTTGAACATGGATATCTATGTTTTATGTGGATTGAGGAAGCATATGAGATTGGAAACGAGAATGATTTCAACATGCTTGATGAATCCATACGTGGAGCAGTACCGCCAGAAACAGGATTGTTTAAGCAGATTACGCTGACTTTTAATCCGTGGAATGAGCATCATTTTTTGAAAAAACGATTCTTCGATAATCCAGACAAAGAAACGCTTGCCATGACCACGAATTATCTTTGTAATGAATGGCTGGACGAAGCAGATAGAGAAGTTTTTGAGACAATGAAGCGAAACAATCCACGCCGTTACTGTGTAGCTGGATTGGGCAATTGGGGTATTGTGGATGGTCTTATTTTTGAAAATTGGGAAGAAAAAGCTTTCGACATCGATGAAATCCGTAGACTGGCAAGTGTGAAGTCGGCTTTTGGTCTTGATTTTGGATATACAAACGATCCGTCGGCTTTGTTTTGCGGATTGGCAGATGAAAAAACCAAAACAATTTGGGTATTTGATGAGATGTATAAGTATGGAATGAGTAACGAAGTAATTGCAAAAGAAATTACTGAGATGGGGTATAGAAAAGAACGGATTCGAGCGGAATCTGCTGAACCAAAGAGTATTGATCGGCTTTATGATTTGGGAATTACTCATATACAACAGGCAAGAAAAGGAAAAGACAGTGTAAATAATGGGATTGATTTCTTACAGGATTATCATATCATTGTTCACCCGCGCTGTGTAAATTTTCTCAAAGAGATTAGTAACTATACTTGGGACACAGATACAAAGACAGGGAAGCGATTAAATAAGCCAATAGATGATTTTAATCACTTGATGGATGCAATGCGGTATGCCATGGAAGATTTTAGCATGGGTTCCGCTTTTAGTTTTACATAGAACACTGTAGAAAATAGATGATTTGGAGGTATTGACAGATGCTGGATTTTGTCAATTCCCTGACTGATAGGTTTAAAGCCCTAATTATGCAGGGGGCAAAAAGTCAAATGTCAGACCAGGAATTTTTAGAGAAGGAAATAGCAAGGTGGAAGTATAGCCCACAGCGGATTATGCAGATAAAAGGGCATCTGTATTATGACAATGAACATGATATTCTTGCTAGAAGGAGAACGATAATTGGTGATGGTGGTAGGCTGCAGGCTGTTGAAAATCTTCCAAACAACCGCCTGATCGACAATCAGTATGCAAAAATGGTAAATCAAAAAACAAACTATCTGTTGGGAAAACCTTTTGTAATTGAGGGTGACAACAGGCAGTATAT
>CAJUAE010000213.1 GCA_910583965.1 uncultured Lachnospiraceae bacterium | reverse complement strand
AATTTGTGCTTACGCCCAAATTCGCAGATTTTGGCAAGAATGGAGATTTATATGTGTATTGATATATATGTGAATATAATGGAGTATTTTTTTAGCAGGTTATTTTTACTTTTTACATTTATAGGTATTATAGCAATTTGGAGACGAATGAGAAAGAAACCATTGAAATATGGGTGGGTAATTCCACTTATAATGGTTTATTCAATTTTTGCCTTATACAATATATTTATTGCATCTATTGCATATGATGATATTTCCGATCCTAATTATAGCAGGTATAAGAGCTGGGAATTGCATGATTTTATATTGAATGATTTAAAAATGCTAATTGTATGGTTGATTATCGGTGTAATATTCTATTTCAAATTTTCGAGAAAACAATGCTTAATTAGGAATCATTCAGATAATCCATTGAACTCTTACGCGGTTAAAATATTAATCATATGGTTGCTTATTAGTATAATATTCTACTTTGTGTTTTAGTAAACTATGAAAGGTATCAATAAAAAAGTAAGAAACTAGCAGTCGACTTTTGACCGCTAGTTTTATTTTATGTACATGGGCACCCAAATGAAATTTGTCAGCGGAAGTTGACTAATACTAACCACGCGAATAGGAGAAGATAAACCTTCCCTGCTCGATTGAGCATATCGATACAAAGGGAACATTTCATTACAGAACGTATCAATGGTGTGGTGAAAAGGCCATTTCACTATTCAATTTCAAAATTGACCGTATAAGCTTCCCATGATGCAGGAAGTTCCAATTTCTTTATCATGTCTTCCAAAACGGGTTCTGGGATATAACGTGCTCTTTTTTGATTTCTGGCAATTAGTTTCTGATAGGGTATTTCCAAATACAAAATGTGCACGCGAGCACCATACCCAGCAAAGAGATTGATTAATCGCTGTCTAGTTTCTTCAGTAAGGTTTGTTGCATTCCAGACAAATGATTCTTTTTTTCTTAAAAAATTTCTGGCTTGTTCTGTTGCGATTTGAGCTATTTTGCCAGAGTTTTTTGGAGGAGGCAATCTCAACTGTTCGCGGATTTCGTCAAGAGAGATAACAGGTAATTTTGTGTTATTTTGCTCAATCCAACTGTCTTTTCCCGCGAGAGGCAATCCAGACATTAAAAGAACATCAAATTCTGTATCATCACATAAGTTTGCCTTGTGCCATAAGCTTTCTCTATGAAAATATTGATATTTTGTATAAGGGTTTGCAAATGCAAAGGGTTTTTGCCAAATGTCCAATTCTTGTGCATAATCTGCAAATAATTCTACTTGTTCTACTAATGAATCAGGATTTTTTGCGATACGTCCTGTTACATCTGCTTTTGAAAGTAGATATAAAAGTCGTAAAGGAATGCTTTCTGCTACTTTCAATAAATCAAACTCCGTTCTATCTTTAGTCCAAAACCATACAGGTAATCCGTGATATCGAATTAATTTTGCGATGATTTCTCGCTGTTGGAAAGTCAAACCAAATTGTTCTACATTTTTGTAAGCAATTTGGCGAAATACTTTTTCTCCGATAATGGTATGCTTTGGAGAGCTCCATACACCATCTTCCTGTCTGGTACAATATATTTTTCCAATATCATGAAATGCTCCTGCCAAAAATAATAGTTCTTGTTCTTCTTGTGTTAGTTCTTTCCATTCAGAGAGTGCTAGTAGTTTTTCACAGACCAGTTCTGTATGACAATATACATCTCCTTCTCCATGATATTCTGGATTTTGCGGAACATTTTTTAATGCGTATAATTTAGAACAGTAGTAGGAGAGGTGAGAAAAAGAAAAGTTGCTGTCGCGAATTACTTGAAAAATATTTTGATTTATCAATGATTTTCCTCCTCCGGCATTGTATACAAGTTTACTCCATTTACCAGACAATTGGTTATAATCGGACGATTAACCCAATGACTTTCAGAGTCGAGAATGGTATTAAGAAAGGTTCTTCTCACAAATTTTAGTCGGTCGGTAACATAATCACCATCTTCTACTTTGATATAAATCCCCTCCATAATTCCTGTTAAATCTGTCTGACGAATGGCTAAAGTAGAATCTATACCACTTTTTTGACATTGCGTGAGAAAATTTTGTTTTTGCTTATCAGAAGTAAACAAGCTTGGTCCAACCCATTTTTCAATAGCGTCAATTGTCTCAAAGGTTCCATCTGTCAACACACGAACAGAGTGAATAAATGGGGCATTATTTAGGATTTCTTTTCGTTTTTGAGTAGAATAAAAACGCTGCTTCTTTTTATCAAAAATATCAAATTCCATAAAATAATGAGGCAGTTTATCATAAAAAACGGTATGTTTTGCATACAGCCATTCCCCATACATTACATATTGGTCTCCAAGCAGGCGATGTAACTGGCTTTCAAAGCAACTAGCCCAAAGTTTGAATAAATCAAATTGTCGTTCTCCGTATCCGCCGTTTAAAAAGTGTCCGCGACTTTGCAGATACATTTTGCCGTCTGAACCAAAACTGATACCGCAGTTTGCGCCATCCACTTTTTCTTCAAGAACCAAGTACTTTCCTTTGATATCATCTAATTTTACAAAATTTAAGTCTCCATCGCCTATTTGCTGTTTGGAACCTTCCAAATGTCTGGTTCTTGGGTATTTAAAAATTTGTTCCATATAAATCTCCATTCCGCCGCCTTTCAGTTGGCGGCACAAATAGTTATGA
>CAJUAE010000212.1 GCA_910583965.1 uncultured Lachnospiraceae bacterium | reverse complement strand
TCCATATCTTTATTATATCATACTTTTTCTCTTTTGGCAATTGTGCGGTGTTGCCCGAGTGATATTTTGCTTGTCCGTTATCCCTATATCCCGATTTATAGCGACCTTCCCAACGTCCATCTTTCCGCTTATATATGTTCTCACCTCTACGAGCCATAACTATCCCTCTCCCTTGACCAATATTCTGACGATAAATGAGCAGTCAATACCTACAAAGCCATACGTTTATCCTTGTACAATCTGCCGATTTTAAGATTCTTTTTGTAAAAATATATCATATCAGATTGAAATTAAAACGAAATTGTGGTAAAATTATACATATAAAACATATTTGGAGCGTGCCGTAAATTGATGAAATTAATGGCACGTTTTATATTTCAAAGAATTCGACACCAACGCCTGAGACAGCTGCATATTTCAAGCAATGTGTTCCGATATGTTTGCTGCCAACTACCAAGAGTGGGTCAGAATTATCTATCATGTACTCATCGGCGCGGTCATAGCAATCCTTGGTGTAATGAGACGAAATTATCTCAACATGATCTGCTTCAGCGTGAGTAGCGAAAAATCGCTCACGATGTTCTTCTGCCCAGTTGGTGGATTGCTCTTCATATGGCATAGCAATATTCAGTTCAAAATCGTTATACAAGCGCAGTGCAATAATTATCTCTGCGCACCACAACGGAACTCCGTACTCGCAGTTCACCCAGAAACGGTCATATCCTTTGCAGTACAGCGTCCATATCTTTTCATGAAGCCGTGCCTTTATTTCTGGATATGGCGGTTCATGCTCGTTTTTGCAGACTAAGTTCAATTCTTCTCCCGTTGAGACTATTGTACAGGTCATAAATACCTCCGATATGCTCATAAATACGACCATATACTATTATAGTCTAAAATACGACTATTTTCAAGTAGTTGAGTATAAATTATAATGGTATTGGTGATATTTTTATGATAACTTACAAGCCGCTTTGGAAAACAATGGAGAAAAAAGGCGTAACAACATATACGCTAATCAATAAATATAATATCAGCAGCAGTACAATACATCGCCTGCGACATAATCAGGGCGTGACTACTCAGCTGATAGATGACCTCTGTAAGATACTGGATTGCAATGTTGAGGACATTATAAAATACGAACCGTCTGACGAAAGCTGATGAGAGCTAACGACAGACGGTTTTTGATTTATGATGCGATATTATAGGTGTAATGTTTCTTGCCGCCCACTGGGCGGCTCGGCTTTTGTACAGTGATTTTTATTTGACATCTCTTTACTTCTGAGCTTGTGTGTGATATAATTTAAGCAACAAAATGTGTTTAAGTTCGTCCCCGCAGATGCGGGGGCGTAGAGATAAAAACGAAAAATTTGTAGACGATTACGTTTTTTTGAAAAAATGAAATTGCAATTTCTTCAAAAAAAGGTCATTTTTGCGAAAATCGGAAAATGATTTTTCTGAAAAAACGTAATTGCTTAGAAAATGCAATTTTTGATCTAAACGATAGATATTGAATCAAAGTGTATGGGGGACTGGTTATGGCATGGTATGAAAGCTTAAAGGATTATCTTAGCTTAAATAGAAAAGATGAGATTTTAAAAAAAGCGAATGAATGTATCCAAGCTAATAGTAATGTAGAAAGCAATCGTTTCCTAAAAGATTTTACAATAATTACAGTCAGATGTGTTGAAGAAATATCCCCGACAGCAATGGTTTTTATGGACGTAAGTGCAGAGGTTTACAACAATAACAACACCAGCGTTTCCTCAGCATATTACAGCATATCATTCAGTGGAAATGTATTAACTGGTTTTTCAGGCCTTAATCTTATCTATGCCACTGAGTTCTCTGATAAGGAACTCCATGAAGAGAATATTCCTGCAATGTTTTGTTTACCGGATATCTCCATTGATACAATTGAGGAAGAAGCACAACGATTAAACCGTATCTTATGTACTCTTATCAAAAAAGATCCCGAACACAAGTACTGGTTTGATCCAGTTAAGGTAAAAGAAAAATATAAATTGAAGATGTGGCCTGCTAAACTTGATGATGGTGTTTTAGGGCAAATACGCTTCACACCATCAAGAGCAGATATTTACGATATCAGAGATATGAACAAATGCTTCACTGATGAACCTATTCCCGCAAATGTAATCCTTATCAATAGCGAATATTATAAAAGCCATAACAACCGCTATGATGATATTATTGTAGCTGCTCATGAGTTCGTTCATTGGAACCTGCACAGAATGTATTTTTATATAAGTCAGCTTCTTGACGACAATTATCAACTTATGAGCTGTTCATCTGAACCAATCGTCTTTGAAGATTCAATGTCACTAAAAGACAAAGCCTACTGGTATGCAGAATGGCAGGCAAACGAACTTGCTATGCGTGTGACCATGCCTAAGCATCTTATAAAAGAAGCTATCGACGAATACGAGAACAGTATAAGCGAAAGTCATCGTGTCATTAACACTAGTTTACCTCACGACGGGTTCTATTATAAAAAAATGATACAAAGGTTCTCATGGTGGTTTAATGTACCTTCAGGGCTTTTGAGAAAACGTTTCCGTCAGTTGGGATATGATTTTGCCGATGGTTTCCGTTTTGATGATGAAGACGATTACAGCGTATTCCCCTAATGTCATTAAGCTAAACATAAACAAATAAAAGTAACAGAAAAGTTGAAAA
>CAJUAE010000211.1 GCA_910583965.1 uncultured Lachnospiraceae bacterium | reverse complement strand
TAAGTGCATCAGACACCATCAATGCAGGTTCATAGAGTATATCACAAATCTCTGTCTGCTCTGAATGATCAAAATATGCGATATGTAAACGTTTTATTGCATCAAAATTTTCTTTAGAAATGCCATTTTTATAGATCCTTGTATCAATCTTTTGCATTTGAATTGGATTGGACAAATCTGGGTCTGCTTTCAGTTCAAAATATTTCATAACTTCCCTCCTTCTGTCCTCATTTCTACTATTGCAACTGCTTCTTGAAAACTCTCAGAAAGTTGACATTCCTGTGTAACAACTTTCTCCATTCGACAGTCACAAAGATAACTGGCTGAGAGGTCACTATTTTTTATATTCACACAGGTTAAAAAACAGCCTGTAAACTCCGCGTTTCCACATAGAGCTGGAACTATATTTAGTTCTTTTTGTAAAAGGGAAGTACAAATGCCCTCCATCTGAACATGTTCAAACTTACAGCCATCAAACCTAGTTCCTACAAGATTTGTTTCCTGAAAACTGCATGCTTCAAATGTACAGCCTACAAAAAATGCCTCCTGCAAGTTTGTTGTTACAAATTGGCAGTTCCGAAAAGTACAAGTATAAAATCTACAATCCTCTAAAACCAAAGAATCAAACACCTTATCCTCATACCACACATTACGAAACTGACAGAATCTAAGGTCTGTTCCTTCCTCACAGAAAAAAATATCTGTCTCCTCTCTGGATATCCATATAGGACGCTGCCAGTCCATATACTCTCCAAAAGAAATGGTAAAATCCTTTGCTTTCTTTAAATCCTGAAACACTTCTTTTTTCTCTATTCCATAAAGATAATACTTCACAAGACCTGACCAAATATGCAAGAGATACCGCGCCTTCCCTAAGATATGACTCCTAATGTATGGCATACGTATCACTGCATTCATTCCCTGTTTTCCTGCTTCTTCACGAAGTCTACATAAAAGCTGTTCCCAATCTGGAAAGAACCACGGTGTTGAAAATTCTCTAATGACTAATGCATCTTCCAAAAACGGCACATCTGGATAGACCTCAAAACGCAGGCAGGGTGCCTTACAGACAAGTGAAGTGTACGGAAACGAGATACAGATTGTCTGAATCGCTTCCAATTTCTTATTTTCCTGTAAGAATACTAAGTTTGATAAAAAAGATTCTACACAGCCATTTAACTTCTTATCAATCTCTGCCGCATGATCGGTTATACCTTGTATGACATTCATCATATATTCCTTAAATACAGGGAGATAACACTGCTCCCTGTATTGTTTTTCCCATTCTGTCCGCTCCATATAATTCCCCCATTCTTACCAAAATCTATGAAAAATTTATTTTTCACAGTATTTTTTGTCAATTTAGTATGATGTTATCTGAGCTTACTGTTATCCCTTCATTTCGGATATCCATATAAGAAGATGCCGTCCCCACCATAACTTCATTTTTAGCAATAATCTTAACTTCTTTTCCTCCCTGAATATTCACTCGTGTTCCCGAAGTAATGTTAATGTCCAAATCAGATACAATCTCTATCCCCTTTTCATCGGTAAGTTTTAGATAAATCTTCCCTTCTTTGCAGATAATAGCAAGTCCTTCTGGTGTCATTAGAATCTGTTTGCCATTTAAACCACTCCAACATTTATCCTTTACATTTTCCCGCACATTTTTTGCAACTGAACTGGCAGCAAAGGCGTCCTTTTCATTGCCTGATGGAAAGAATACACGCACTTCATCTCCCTCAGCAGGCATACTGTACCAGCCACTTCCATCTTGTGAGGAGTAGGCAGTTGAATAGGGGAACCACCAATCGCTGCTCCCATCTGCCTCTGGGTCCACGGAATTTAAAAACACTTGTACTTTATCCGCTTCCACCTTTGTCACAATACCTGTCATCATACGACCAGATGCCTGTTGATTCTTCACCTCTGGCACACGAAATCCAGTCTTTAGCGACAAGGAATAGGTACACTGCAATATGCCATCTGTCAAATTTGCCCGCACAGCACTGACTTGAGAAGTACCTCCATTCAGATTCACTGTGTCCCCCAGATACAAGTAATCATAAGAGTGCACCTGTTCCGATGAAAAATCCTCCCGCATGGCGGATGCCGCCATTGAATTGTTGGAAGTCATTGATTGGTAATCTGCATCACTCTTTGCATAATCAAAAGAAACGGTCTGAATTGTCTTTGACTGTCCTGCAGGCGGAAGCCCAATATAGATTTGTGCTGTCTGTGCTATAATGTTGGCAAATGCTGGCACGCCAAGTTGAGACGCCATACGAACTGTAAATTCCCAGTCCGTTTCATCACACTGCATAATCAAACCGCCAATGGGCTTATCTGAAACCATAACAGATACAGTACCATTTCCTGCCATAATTTGATTGAGAATCTGACCATATGTCTTTTGGGTATTCTGAAAGGTGCGGCTGCATTTTTTCGCATCCAGACGGCTGCTGGTTGTCTCGATAGAAAGATCAATCACTGCATACTCTGGTAACTGTTCAATATTTAAACTGCTAATGACTCCATAAAAAAGTCTTCCTGGCTGTCCTTCAGCAGTTGTTGTAATCGCTATTCCTGTCGTTTCATCTGCACGTTTTGCAAAATCCTGCGCACTTTCATAGGGAGCGATTCCCTTAACTCGCGCATACCCATGAGAATTGGGCGCATGTGCTATATGAAGCTCTAACACCTTTTCAATTGGGGCACCATCTACTTTAATATTTTCATATGT
>CAJUAE010000210.1 GCA_910583965.1 uncultured Lachnospiraceae bacterium | reverse complement strand
TTAGCGGGCATACAAATCAGGAGGTGTGAAATTTTAATTTCACACGAACTCCCATGTCGCGGCTCTGCCACAACTCAAATCCAGATGAGAAATGCCGTATTTCAGGCATTTCTCGGCGTGAGACATAGTACTTCTCACACTATTTTGTTCCAAATATTCTGTCCCCTGCATCTCCCAATCCTGGGACAATGTATCCGTGTTCATTTAACCGCTCATCTAGAGCGCCAATATAGA
This sequence comes from uncultured Lachnospiraceae bacterium, assembly GCA_910583965.1. Lineage (GTDB taxonomy): Bacteria > Bacillota > Clostridia > Lachnospirales > Lachnospiraceae > COE1. The sequence continues at coordinate 2,511 of CAJUAE010000210.1, read as the reverse complement.
TATCCACATCAGGGTGGTCTTTTTTCATGCGTTCTACTCCCTCAGGTGCAGCAATAATACACATAAAATGAATATTTTTGCATCCTCTATCTTTGAGCATACGAATCGCTGCAGAAGATGAACCACCAGTAGCAAGCATAGGATCAACCACAAACACTTCGCGCTGACTGCAATCTTCAGGCAACTTACAATAATATTCAATTGGTTCTAAAGTATCTGGGTCTCGATAAAGTCCAATATGCCCAACCTTTGCAGTTGGAATAAGCTGCAACATCCCATCCACCATTCCAAGCCCTGCGCGCAAAATTGGCACTACTGCAAGCTTTTTACCTGCCAGTTCCTTCACTATTGTCTTGCAAATGGGTGTCTCAATCTCCACATCTGCGAGTTTTAAATTCCTTGTCGCCTCATAGCAGATTAAGTTTGCAATCTCACTGATTGTCTGTCTAAAGTCCTTTGTTCCTGTCTCAATACGTCTAATCCGACCAATTTTGTGTTGAATCAGCGGATGGTCCATCACTACTACTTTTGCCATGGTGCTTCCTCCTGTTCTTCTTCCGAATTTTTACACTTTCAGTTTACTTCATATGCACTTGATTTCATTGTATCTTCTTCCAAAGCCTGAATCGCCGCAACACGTCTGCAATGCTTTTCCTCCCCTGGAAATTCTGTGTGTAAAAAAGTATCTACAATACTCAGCGCAAGATTTGTTCCCACAATGCCTGCGCCAATTGCAAGCACATTTGCATTGTTATGCTCTCTGGTAAGCCTTGCCGACACAGTATCGGAACACAATGCGCAACGGATTCCTTTTATTTTGTTTGCCGTAATTGAAATCCCAATTCCCGTAGTACAAATTACAATCCCCTTCTCACATGCGCCAGCCGCAACTGCCTTTGCAACTGCCTGTCCAAATACAGGGTAGTCACAAGATTCTTTGTTATAACAGCCAAAGTCTTTGTACTCTATATGATTTTGCGCAAGATATTGTAATACCTCTTGTTTCAAATCATAACCACCATGGTCACATCCAATTGCTATCATATTTTTTTCCTCCTATTATTTTAAATAGCTTTTTAAAATCTTTTGTATAATGAAATTCAAAAGCTCATATTAATCCCCATGCCTCTCTTGACAGTTCAAATAGTAATCGTGTGAAGCTTAATATTTCTTAGGCAGTATTTTTTATACTATACATAAATTACTTTATGTCCCGCAGCTTTTAATAAACGATTCATAATTGCCTGTCCAATTCCTGTATCTGATGATGCTCTTGTTATAGGAACAGTAATTGCATCAGCAAAAGATTCTGTATAAATATACCCAATCTTCTCATCATCAAACTCACGCAGAAAAGTATAAAGCTGTTTTGCTGCCGCTTCAGGTGTATCCCTGCTGCCAGCATTTTTAATGCTTGATGCTCCATGATACTGTGCAAGTTGCTCCTTCGTCCCAATCACACCTGTACGTGTACCTGCCGCCTCATGCATTGCACACTGTTCATTGATATATCGAACAACATTCTGTGGATCTCCCTCTACAATTACAAGTTCCCCTTTTGGTGCATAATGCCGATACTTCATACCTGGCGCTTTGGGTGCTTGTCTAGAATCACTGTCATAGATTGTAACGTCAATCTCTGTCTCGCCCACAACATCTGATAACATTTTTTGTGTAATGTATCCTGGCCGCAAAATTATTGGAATCTCTGTTGTCACATCCACAATTGTGGATTCAAGTCCTATTGAAGAACCATCTGCGTCGAGAATCATATCAATCCTACCTGCCATATCCTGCACAACATACTTCGCAAGTGTAGGACTTGGTTTTCCTGACAGATTTGCACTTGGCGCAGCCACATAACCGCCCGCCTTTTTTATAAAAAGATTTGCTAGTGGATGAGATGGCATTCGCACAGCTACTGTGTCAAGTCCTCCTGTTGTCTGTGATGGAACAAGGTCTGATTTTTTAAAAATCATGGTGAGTGGTCCGGGCCAAAAAGCCTCTGCAAGTTTTGTAGCCGTAGCAGGAATCTCACTCACAATCCTCCCCAAGTCCTCCCAATTTGCAATGTGTATAATTAATGGATTGTCACTTGGTCTGCCTTTTGCTGCATAAATTTTTCTCGATGACTCTGGATTGAGTGCATCTCCGCCAAGACCATAGACAGTCTCTGTTGGAAATGCAACCAAACCACCTCGTTTGATAATCTCTCCTGCCATAGATAGTTTTGCCTCAATACACTCTGGGTTCTCTTTCACTCCAATGACAGCAATTGTTGTCTCCATTGTTATTATCTCCATATTTATCACTAATTTTCAGGCATTTTTATTTTAGCATATTAATTTCGTTTTATAAAGGTATTACATTAAAGTTTTTGTAACATTTCGTAATATTTTAGGTATTTATTACCTGCATAATTCCCATATAGACTGCCCATGCTACACGCTCCTGATACATCTCCTGCGTCAAAAGCTCTGCCTCAGTAGGATTACTCATAAAAGCACATTC
>CAJUAE010000209.1 GCA_910583965.1 uncultured Lachnospiraceae bacterium | reverse complement strand
TCCTGTTTTTGACAGTTGAGAAAGGGTAAAAACCTCACAGCCAGCATAAATACGCTGTTTGTGAGGTTTTCTTAATTGAAAAGTATGTGGCTATTTTTGCTTCTTCTGGGTCTGATTTAAAATTTTTCTCATATTTTTTTGAGAAGTAATCTGATAGTCGCTTCGGAAACCAAAAGCATCATGCAATGCATCTGTTAAATCTGTCCTTGTGTAAGCAGGAATATATCCTTCTCCGGGGGCGATCATCATATCCATAGTCCTCAGGGTTCCAATGATTTCCTTGCAGCTGTACTGCTCTTTCAGTTTCTTTTCGAGTATTCTGTAGATTACGAGTGCAGTGAAGCATGTTGTAAAGTGGGCGGTAATCCGGTCTCTTCTGGAAAGATACACAGGTCTTGCTTTGAATTCTGTTTTCATAATCCGAAAGCATTCTTCGATTTCCCATCTTTTCTGATTGATTCTGATGATTGCTGCAACATCATAATCCAGATTTGTGCATATGGCATAGAAGCCGTCATATTTCGCTTCATTATCTATCTGTTGCTGATTCAGCGAAGTAATGGTTTTGCTTGCTGCTTCTCCATCGGCAGTACAGTGCCCCTGCTCGATAAAACGCTTTGGATCATTTGGCTTTTTCCTTGAAAGAGAAGAAGGATTTTCGACGAATCTTCTCGCTCTTTCAATCTGTCTTTCCCTTACCATGCGCTGATAATTACGGTATTTGATGGAATAAGTTACAATAAGATGCTGTTCAAGATTGTCTTCATTCATCCATCGGTCTTTATAAAAGACTTTGTCGGAATCCTTTTTTTCATCCAGTTCACAGAGTTTATACATTTTCTGATCGCCGGGGATATACCAGCCGTCATCATCCAGGCAGAAATCCTGTAAAAACCCTTTGAGTTTTTTGACAGACTGTGTTGTTACAAAACCACGGCCCTGGATGCTGTTGAACTTTCTGTTTGCAGTGGATGAAAGTCCGGAATCGGTACAGACAATAAAGTCTGATGATTCAAAGTCTTTTAAGATTTTTTTCTCTAACGGAGTCATGGAAGGCTGTTCATTCTGGTTTCCATCAAAAACAGAGAAGGAAAGAGGGATGCCGTCCGCATCCATGAACAGTCCCATCTGTACTATGGGATTGGGACGGTGTTCTTTTGAAACACCATATTTTCTGAAATCGTCTTCCTCCTCGATTTCAAAGTAGTAATTAGTACAGTCATAGTAGAGGACTTCTTTTCTGCGTGCAATGGCAGACTGGGAATTTTTGTAGAGTTCTGCCTGAAAGAAATCATTTTCTTTGGCAATCACTTCGAGAGCTCTGTAAATCTGATGCAGGTTACACTTTGGCTGTTCCAGAAAGTTTTGGGCGCTTTCAAGAGAGGATAACTTCGAGCCGGGTGCAATGATTCTGGAATAAACAAGCATGGAAAGAATGCCATTCAGGTCGTAATCAAATTTATATTTATCAGAGATAGAGTCACAAATCTTATGGATTCCAAGAGAGTAGTAGATATCCTGAAGGAACAGATATCCAACGTTGCAGGAGCGGCGGACATTCTTGTCAATCAGCATGGAAGCGGAATATTTGAGAAGAATTCCCTGTTTTGATTGTTTTTCTGCCAAGGTCAGTTTTTTTGTATATTCCTTTGCCCATTCAATGGGATCCATATCACCGCATCTGGCTTTGATTTCTTCAATGCTGCCAAGACGTTCAACCGTTTTGGTAGTTGTTTTGTTTCCAATACGGACAGATTTCTGGATATAATAAGCAGGGGATTTTTTAGTTCCGGCGCAAGTCAGTTTCATAAGCAGCCTCCTCTTTATCTCTATTATAGCATAAATACTTACAAATAGCCGCATAAAAGTAGAGAAAATTTGACAAAAAAATACAGGCATTATGCGGCCTGCAAGAATTTTTTTCTTATTCAACTGTCAAACTCCCGAAATTTTAGGATTGACAATCATCGAAAATATGCTATTCTATAATGATACAATCATTAAGGTTGTATGGAGGCATGGGCGAAAGGAGATATCAATATGTATGAATATGTTAAAAAATCCGAGTATGCCCCTGTTAGAAAAGAACTTGAACAAATTATTAAACGTACTCAAATTGAAATGCGTAAAAACTATGGAATAACATTTCAATTCCATCTAATCGGTAGTGGAAAAAGACATCTTATAACCAGAATCCAAGGCGGAAACAGCGGATACGATTTCGATTATAATTTAATTCTTTCGCCGCCTAGCAACGGCAATCATTATGATGCCAAAATTATCAAGCAAAATTTTATGACGGCTTTAAAGGCAGCTTTACGAGGAACAAAATACTCATTTCCAAAGGATTCAACATCTTCTATTACCCTAAAGATGATCGACAAAGGAAAAAAGAAAATACACCACAGTTGCGATTTTGCTATTATCTATTACGGAAGCAACGGTAGCAGTGATGGCTATTATTATCTAAGAAACAATAAAACACAGCAATCTTATCAATTTGTTTTTCGTTCATTATCATCTGTTATAAATGAAAAGGTTTATAATATCATTGAAGATAATGGGTGGTCTTACATCAAAGAAGAATATCTCTATCTGAAAAATATCAATGAGGGAAATAGAAAACATTCGTTTTCCCTTTATGCCGAAGCAGTAAATAACGTGTATAATCAAATGTACTTACAATAACTCATTACAACGAGGAAATTGACTATGAATTCTACAACTAATCAATCTCCCAATATTTTAGAAGCATTATAGAAGCACAAGCAACATACAATATAGCTTTCC
>CAJUAE010000208.1 GCA_910583965.1 uncultured Lachnospiraceae bacterium | reverse complement strand
CAGAGGCGTTACCCCATAATCATCAACTTGTGGAAATCCTTCAAAAAAACCTGCATTTAAAGTAAACACAAGCGCTGCTAATAACACAACATTCATTAATTTTTTCATAGTAAACCTTCTTTCTAAAATCTTTAATAGCAGAAAAACAATTGATACAAATTATTTTCCTATAGTTTCTTATCTTTTGCAAAAGCATTCCGCTGACTGTTACATCAGCGGAAAAGTCTAGGGAATTGGCTCTTCCAGTTTTGGTTTTGATAGGATGCAATGCATAGCAATTTTAATTGAGAAGTAAGAAAGCCTTTTTGGGAAAATACAGCTTTCGATAAACCATATAAACTTGAAGATGCACCAATGTCCACTTAAATTAAATGCGCATTGAAATCCAACATAATACACATAAAGGAAAATGATATTAAATATCGCAGCCATTATGATGTAGTGTTGCACTTACATCAATAAATATGGAAATATCTCATGCATTATAAAACTGGAAAGAGCTGAATGCTTCGGTATCTTTATTTAAACCCATACACAGTGAAAAATCAATGCCCAGAGTTGTCCAAATCCTAATCTATTTTTTGGACGCTTCTGGGCATTGAATGACAGAATTAAAAATGATACACTGAAAGTTATTAATACGGATTGACTGTGAAAGTGCCTATTTTTATAAGCAATGAGCCAAGCGACTACACAACAGTTATTTTAAGAATGTTGCAAGAGTCTAATACTTTGTCGTTTGCTGTTGACTCCATTCGCAGTAATAAAAGTATATGACGAGAGGAGGGGAGTCATACTTTGAAAAAATCAAAATATTTTATTTCAACGCAGATGGATGATTTCGTTTTATATTACAATCTGGTCAATGATACCTTGCTGAAACTTCCAATAGATAAAAATGAAGGCTGCATGAAATGTCTGGAAAATCCAAATGATCGCACTTCTATATATTGGACCAAGCTTTATGCAGATAAATTTATTATTGATGATAATTATGATGAGTTAAAGGAAATTCAGTGCAGGCACTGGAAGACAGTGAATCATGTAGATCAACTAGATTTGACAGTTATTTGTACCTTTGACTGTAATAGTGATTGTATTTACTGTTATCAGAAGAATCTTACATTCCAACATTTGGAAATGAGCCAGACAGATTTTGAAGGGCTACGCATATTTCTAAGTAAGGCTCCTCAACGATATATTCATATTAATTGGTATGGTGGTGAACCACTTCTAGCAAAAGAGAAAATACTGCGTTTATGTGCAGATCTGGACAAGGACAAAAAACATACTTACAGTTATTCTGTCTCAACAAATGGTTCCATATATGATGAGAAATTTTTCCGAATGATGGAGCGCTATGGAATGACAAATGTGACAGTTTCTGTTGTCGGCATAGACAGAGAACATAGTCAGTTGCGTCCTTCTGATGCTTATACGTCAGAAAATGTAATACGCAATATTATTCTAATGACACGGTATACCAATGTTATAGTAAATCTAAATCTTTGCAAAAATAATATAGAGCGAATCACAGAGGTTTTTGAAGCGCTTTTGGGATATCGTTATTCATCACTTTCATTTACATTTAGTCGTATTGTGAGCTATGATCATAAGCCTTGTGAAGATATTGTGTTGGATGTGGACACCTATATGAAACATGTAATTGCATTGTCAAATTGGGCATTGGATCATCGATTTCATATTAGCGATATGAGTTGTTTTCAAAATTTTGGAGTGTTTTGTGGGGCATATGCAAAACATAATTATGTGATTGGTCCCAGCTTGTACGTATATCAGTGTGACCGCTTTTATAATCCCAAAGACGCTTTTGGACAGATAGTGAATGGCACTTTGGTATACAATCAATATAATGCTACTGAAAATGGTAAAGAGGAATATTGTATTGATCCATATCAGATAGAGCAATGCAGAAATTGTAAAATCCTTCCATATTGTAATGGCGGATGTGATTATCTTCGGAAAATCGGAAAGGATGCTTGTCCTTCTGAAAAGAATTATTTAGAAGAATACTTAAAATTGTATTATCGCATATTTTATGAGGAACAGTGATTTTGGAGTGTGCAAAAGAGTTCTAAATAGCAGGAAACATAAAACTGTTATAAAAAGTATGCAAAAATGATGCAAATTTGTTTTATGCTAATGATATAATGGTTATAATGGGGTTAGAAAATAACATGTGTAGGTTTTGCATGAAGACAAATTCCTTATTGGCAGAAAACAGAGGGGCATATGGAGCAAAATAATAAAAAATCAATAAAACTATCAGGCAAATTAAAATGGATTTGTGTAATGGTACTCTTTTTTTTGGCGGCAGCGCTTTTTACAGCGGGTACAATGATTTTGCGCAAAGAGCTGAAAATCAATCCGATATTTGCCAGGAGATATGAGATTCATGGAGTAGATGTTTCCCATTATCAGGGGACGATTGACTGGGAAACTTTATCACAACAGGGACTTGATTTTGCAGTGATTAAAGCGACTGAGGGAAGCACGCATATTGACAGCCGCTTTGATGAGAATTGGAATGCAGCAGAACAGACACATCTGTATCTAGGAGCCTACCATTTTTTTAGTTTTGATAGTGATGGAGATAAACAGGCGGCTTCCTATATTGAGACAGTAGGAAGTTTAGATGGAAAGCTAGCTCCTGTTGTGGATGTAGAGTATTATGGAACGAAGCGGAGTAACCCGCCAGAGCGTGCAGAGGTAATCAAAAAGCTTAAAGATTTACTGGATGCGTTGGAACAGCATTATCAGATAAAACCTATTATTTATACAACTTTTACAATATATAATGAGTATA
>CAJUAE010000207.1 GCA_910583965.1 uncultured Lachnospiraceae bacterium | reverse complement strand
CTGAAAATTAAGTGTTTAACAGCATAAATTTAATTTTTGTCATCTACTAAAATTTCAGCTATATTTTTTGAGTCTGTAAGCTTCGAAATCTTTTGTTGGATATTTTTAAATATAGCCTTGCGAGCCACATTGGAGTCCTCTGTTTCATAAAATTCATTTATTAACATGTTTAGATGAGACAATTGTTTGCTAAATAGAGATTTAGATAAATTTTGTAATAAAACTCCTTTTTCTTGCTCATTGTCAAGTTTGGTTTTTAACATTGTAATTATTCGATCGCTTTGTGAAATTGCGATGTGAATATGGGAGATTCTGCGTTGCATCATAGCATAATTCTTTTGATTTTTGTATCGGAATAAGAGGATTAGAATCATCATGATAAAAATGCAGAAAGATATTCCTAATATCAATAAATATTTATGTCGTGTTGCTTCTAATCTGGCTTTGGTTTCCTCTTGATGGTAAAAATTGCGTTGAGCAGTGATGGCTGACTGTTCTCGTATGCATTTAGCTACATTGTTCTGGTGATTTAGAATATGTTGAATGTTTTTATAAGCTTTTTTGTAGTTATTTTCTTTCTCATATAAATCAAGCATCCCAACTCTCCAGTTGATGGAATCAGATTCATTTTGGGCTAATGCCAAGGCTCGTTCTAATGCTATTGAAGCTTCATCTATATTCCCTTTTCCCAGTTTTATTTTTGCAATATGTGATTCGTCCAAACTTGATAAATGATTTTTATATTTTTTCAGTGAATCACAATATAAATCAGCCTTATCAATTTTCCCAAGGTAATATAGTGCGTTGGAACCTATGGTGTAACAATAGGCTGACATTTCAGAATTAGGAGACATTTTAAGAATGGAGTCTGTTATTGCTAATGCTGATTCATAATCATGTAAATTGTTTAGATCTTTAGCCATATCCAATAGGGAATACAAATGAGCTTTTTCTAATCCTAAATTTTTATATGCTTTTGCGGAACAATTATGATAATTTGCCGCCTCGTCAAAAGAATGATTTCCGGATAATATATGACCGATAATTTCTGTTACGCGTGCTTCCCAATAGATATTGTTGGTTTCCTTAGCCAATTTATTTGCCATCATTGCGGAGGTTATGCCGGACGAATAAAATTTGGCATTATAATTAGTAATAGACTTATAAAACAGTGATTTCATCAAACGTGGTTTGTCGCCATGTTTGTCGAAATAGTTGACTGCGGTGGTGATTAATGAGTCGTTTGTTTCATCGATATAATTTTTATGCCGGGCTTGTGTAAGTAGCAGCGCATGTAATGCCCGCTGACGTTCGCTTGAATAATGTATTGATGTGTCAGATAATAAAGTCAATGCCGAGTCGGGATGTTCATCCATAACTTTCTCGGCAATGTCAAGCACGGCATTAGCACTGCGGGATGCATTAGAAGCGCACCCCGCAGCGAATATCAGCATTGCCATGCCGATTATCAATATATAAAGGTTTTTCATTATTGAAGTCACTGCATTAGTTAATTACAAAGATAGTATTAATAATTAAGATTTAAAAGCTATAATGTCAATTTAGCATAAGTTCTTACTATGTCGTATACATAAAGAGGCAAACTCTATCTTAGAAGTGTGAATAGAGTTTGTCTCTAATTTATTATATTAAGGTTTAATTACCATGGATCACGAATAATAACGCCACTTTCGGGAGGTGTGCCGGTCAATCCCCTTTCTGCATTTAAAGCGTCCTGTAGTTCTTGACGCTCAGTATCTGTAAGCAATCTGCCGTCTCGATAAACCTTTTTATCTAATTGTACATAGTTATCTTTTCTTGCAATATATGGAAGATAATATGCATTTAGAAAATTTATGTCAGATTCAGATAATGTAAGATTTCGTTTTATCTCTCCACCATCTCCTTTTTTGACAATTGTATTCTCTCCATTTACACTATATGACTTAGATGAAGCCATTGTGATTGAATTGTAATCGAAATTCCCCATTGTCACATAATTTTTTGTTTGTTTTTCAAAACAAGGTTTACAATTACTTTTGATATTTGCAGTGTATATGGTCACATAATTGTCACGATCATTGCGTTGCTGTTCATTAAACATTCCGGCGGCGTTGCATAACGCATGCATTAGGAAGGCTCTTACTTCCTCATCTGAATATTTATTTTTGTTATTCAGATCTGTGGAACAATATATATACTGTTCGCCTCCAATTAAACCATAGCTTCCGGAACCCTCTATTTTAGAGTCGTTATCATACATATTGATGACAATATTGGGCAATTCTAATTTAAAGCTTCCCACTTCAAAGTATTTATTGTCCCTCTGAGAATTATAGAATCTTACATTTGTCTTCGATTCAATCGCTTTCACCGCTAAATTCAATTGATTGCGAATGCGTTCTGAAACATCTATTCCAGTAATCTCTTTTCCTAACTTTACTCGTAACATAGTCCAATACTGGGCTTTGTACGAACCTGCTATGCCTACTGCACGTGATTGTTTGAAAGGAGAATCAAACATGCCCCATCTTACGGGAATGTCTTGTGCAATAGTGGTATTCCATGAATTCTTTTGTTCCTCAGGTAAGAATACTTCTCCTGTGAGTTCCAAATTTTTCTTTTGGTCTGGGGTGAGTTGTGCTACAAAATCTAATGCGTCTTTTTGTGATGTTGTGTTTAAAGGCATCTCGTCAATTGGCGAAATGTCCTCTGATGTGCACGATGCGAATACCGCTATTAATGAAATAATAGCTGATTTTACGATACAATTAAAGTGTTTCATTTAAGTACATGACAAAAATTTGAAAACATCGAATTTTGGGGTATAAGT
>CAJUAE010000206.1 GCA_910583965.1 uncultured Lachnospiraceae bacterium | reverse complement strand
TTGATATGTTCCACGCATGGCAGGAGCAAGCCGCCAAACTGGAACAGGGCGAAATTACCAAAGAGGAATACGACCAGTGGCGGTACAAGTACCCTGAACTGGACACCTCAAAGCATTGGGCGAAAGTCCCCTCACAGGCGGTCAGTGATATGCTTATGGAGGAATTTCAGAAAATCGAGAAAGAAGAAAAGAAAACAGCTAAAAAGAAAAAGCAGAAATAAGCATAAAAAGACCTTGCCGATATTCAGTTTCCATATCTGAAAATCAGCAAGGTTTTTCTTATGCCATTGATGTAATTATTCTCACTTTTCGAAAAATGTTCTCAGGGCATTATTTTTTCAATCTTTATTCTCATTCCTTTACCATTGTATCCGAACGGTACTGCCTCAAATCCACAACTTTCATAAAATTTCTCCATACCTCTAATTGAAATCAAATTAATAGTGCTATATTCTCCAACCATAGTTTCATTTTTTATATCATCAATTATTGAATTTACAAGTTTTTTTCCTATTCCTCGTTTTTGATATTTTGAACTAACTACTACGTCAACTAAAAGATATGACATCCCATCTCCAATGGCTCTGGCCATACCAACTATTTTATTATCGTATGTCACTTTTTTTATAATTGCACTATTCTTTATGGCTCTTTCAACAATAAGTGGATTTTTCGTTTCCCAACCTACTTCTATCCTTAATTTGTTATATTCATCAACGTTTAAATCATCATGTATTTCAATCATCTTTTTCATCACTCCTCTACAAATTCCCATTGTATATCTGATTATAAATCTTTATCTGCCATTCACAATATATATTTATAAGTTATTTCCCACTGGGTACGAAATTCCGAAAAGGGAGTAATTATTTAATGCGTGATGTGAAAAATGTTGCCAAATCGTTGCCGGCACCTAAACAAATTTGTTTGGAATCCGCATAAATACTAGGTTCTTAAACCCATTTCATCACTTGAACTCCCTATAACTATAACATAATTGTTAAATATCTGATTGCTTTTTAAGGGTTTTCATAGCTATAATATTCATATTTTACGCCGTATTTACAGTTTCAGAGCAAACAGGTATCATACGGGTATCACAGATTTTCTCCTTGACTGCCATATCTACATGGTGCTAGCACCATGTAATTATTGCATTAACAGGGAAATATGTAGCCACTCCCGTTACGCAACATATACCATATTTGAACGATAGCGATATAAAGTACCGCCAACTCCATTTTTGTACTGCCAACCGCTTGAATAACAAGCATCTCCGACGTTCTAAAGCGTAACAATACTCTGCAAGTAATTTTCTCGACAAATTGAAATTGTCGAGTTTTTCAGTAAAAAAGCATCAATTTTTGTCTCTACTATTTTTTTATTAATTTCTTCTTTAGTATACTATGTTGAATTTCAAGCCACGCTACTTCTCCCAAAATCACCAAAATAAATAAATTTATCTGAACTGCAATGTAATCATATTTCTCAATAAAATAAACAAAAACAGAAAGTGTTAGGAAAAGCACACAGCCATATATTATAAGATTTTTACCATGTTTACGATTCCACTCTAATACATCTGTTAATTCATCTTCGCACGGTGGTTTCTCACCTGTATTCAGAGATACAGGTTTTTCGGACTTATATTGACTAATACCAAGAACTACAAAAATTAGTGATGTTAAAAAAGAGATTACCAAATATATTATTATTCCTGCCATATAATCTTTCCCCTTTCGCCGATATAAATATCCCGATTTATTTCCTTCAGTATAGCATACTATCACACAGTTTGCCACAAAAAATATAGAACACAGCTACCGCCATGTCCCACACTTTTTATCGTTCCAACGACTTCTCAATCTTCTGTTTCTGCCCTTTCAAATCATTCTGCTTTTCATACAGATTATTCCGCTCTTTGCACAGTTCTTTCATGCGCTCCAACTGCGCCCGCACTCCCTCCCGACAATCCGGCTCTATCCTCTTATATTCCCCGGTCAGATTGCGGATTGTATTATTGTTTTCCTTTATCTGCTCCGAAATACATACCCAGTCTATCAGATTTTGCACTTCCTTGTCCGTTTCGTAAAGGTTTGTATCTGCCACGATTTTAGCACACAGCCGCACCATGACTTTCTTCTCCATATCCGTCATATCCTATCAATCCTTTCTTTTCTATCGGCTCATTTCAAAGGCACGTTTCGGACGTTTGTTTGCCTTTTCTTCCTGTTCTATTGCCTTTGACTGTTCTACTATCAACTGCACCTGTTCTCTGCCTAAATGACGCTCCAAACGTCCTAAATCAGTCGCTTTTTCCTGCAATCGGTCTATGGTGTCGCTCTGCTCCATGACCTTGTCCGTCAAGCGGCTAATCTGTATTTGTTGCCCGTCCACTTTGGCGGTCAGTTTCTTGCTTTGTTCTGCAAGCTGTACGCATTTGACAGTCAGATTTTTTACCATTTCTTTCAATTTCTCCACAAGCGGTAAAGCCTTTTTATCCCGATATGCCTTTGCGCTCATCAACGCGCTCGGCTCTGCCAACTGCCATTTCACATCTTCATCATACGCATGTATATTGCGCTCCATGACTTCCTTTGACTGTACCATTTTGTTGATTTCCTGCTGTAACTTTTTCTGCTGTTTCTCCAACTTTTCATTTTCGGATAACAGCTTTTCTTTATCCCCTGTCAGTGTTTCCGTCTGTTCTTTTAGAAAATGATTTGTAGCGGAAAGTTCTGATACTTCCTGCCGGATCGCTTCGCCCTCTTTCCGTATCTGTTCCGTTTCCCGTCCTGCCGCTATCTGCTGATAAAGAATGGAAGATAATTCCTCTT
>CAJUAE010000205.1 GCA_910583965.1 uncultured Lachnospiraceae bacterium | reverse complement strand
ACAGCAAGTTCATAATAAATGATGTCGTTTGGAAGCCTTCGTGAAACAACCCTGGAACTATAACAGAGTCAAATTGAAATTCTATAGGGAATCTGATACAATATAGAAAAATGAATAAAGTTAGGAGAAATTAAAAAAATCAAGAATGGGAGGACATGGACATGCTGGACAAGCATTTAATTGCAAAGACAGAGCCTATGGCATTGCAAGAAAATATGGTGTTGGAGGGAAATGTACGTATTACTGTATTGAAGGATAGACTCTTTCGTATTGAGCAAGAACCAGAAGGCTATTTTTGTGATAAGGCAACACAGACAGTATGGTATCGAAAGATGCCAAAAGTTTCTTTTTCTGTAAAACGAACAGATAAAGAACTTAAAATTGTTACGGACAAAGTGGTGCTTGTGTGGAAAGGGACTGTTGCAGATAGCTATGTGACTTTTGTAGGACAGGAAGAAAAATTATATTTAAATAACAATCAAAATCTTCTAGGTACATATCGCACATTGGATGGTTGTGATGGAGAAAAGTGTATTTCTTTTGACAATGGCGAGTGTAAGGTGGAGAAGTTGACATTGGAGTATGGTGTTGTTTCAAAAAATGGTGTGGCGCTTCTTGATGACAGCCAATCATTAATTTTGGGTGAAGATGGAATGTTGGCGAAAAGAGAGTACACGCAATTGGATTGTTATGTGTTTGCATATGGAAAGGATTATAGAGGAGCATTGAAGGCGTTGTTTTCCATCTGTGGAAAAACACCTTTGATTCCAAGATTTGCGTTGGGTAATTGGTGGAGCAGGTATCATGCTTATACCGAGAAGGAGTATCTTCATACAATTGAAAATTTTGAGGAGCGCGAGATTCCACTGACAGTTGCGACGGTGGATATGGATTGGCATTGGTCTACTACATTGGACGAACATATGCAAATTACAGCAAGTGGAAAAAATGATGTTTTGCATGGGGGTAATGATGGTTGGACAGGGTATAGTTGGAATACCGATTTGTTTCCAGATTACAGGCGTTTTCTGCGGAAACTACATGATAAAAACTTACATACAACATTAAATTTGCATCCTGCGTTAGGTGTACGTTATTTTGAGGACTGTTATCAGGAAATGGCCAAGGCTGTAGGAATAGACCCAAAAACCGAACAACAGATTCTTTTTGATATGACAAATGATGCATTTATCAATGCATATTTCAAGATACTTCATAAACCATATGAATGCGATGGTGTTGATTTCTGGTGGATTGATTGGCAGCAAGGAAGCGACTCGAAGTTAGAAGGATTGGATCCACTTTGGGCACTGAATCACTATCATTTTCTGGATAATAGCATTGAGAGGTCGCCATTGATTTTATCGCGGTATAGTGGCATTGGTGCACATCGTTATCCGTTGGGCTTTTCGGGTGATACTTATGTGACATGGGAAAGCCTACAGTATTTGCCTTATTTTACAGCGACAGCATCAAATGCAGGTTATTGTTGGTGGAGTCATGATATTGGCGGCCACATGGGTGGCTATAAAGATGATGAATTGTATGTGCGTTTTTTGCAATTTGGTGTATTTAGTCCGATTAATCGCCTACATAGTAGCGATTCCGATACATTTACAAAGGAGCCATGGGTATATGGAAACGGTGCAGGACTGATTGCGGAAAAATATTTGCGCCTGCGACATCGAATGATTCCATTTTTGTATTCTGTGTCTGTAGAAGTTACAGAAAATGGGACTGCTTTGATAGAACCAATGTATTATGGTTGGGGAGATGAGGAAAAAGCTTATCAGTGTCCAAATCAATATTTGTTTGGCGGTCAAATGATTGTGGCACCTGTAATAACAAAGAGTGAAGCGGAGGGTATGGCAAAAGTGGATGTCTGGCTGCCGCAGGGAATATGGACAGATTTCTTTACAGGTGATGAATATGTGGGTGGTCGAAGAATTACAATGGTGCGCTGGTTGGAAGAAATTCCAGTTTTGTTGAAAGAAGGCGGATTTTTTGTGTTGGATAACCGGAAATATACAAATAACGTGGAGAATCCAGATCAACTAAAAGTTTATATTACAAATGGAAATGGAAGTTATACGTTGCATGAGGATCAGAACGAGAAGCACATTGATACTATATTTATATCGGAGAAAGAAGAAGATATTCAAACAGTGAGATTTTTTTGTAATACAGAAGTGACAGATTTAAACATAAAACCAAGAAGATATCAATTTGTATTCTGCAATATTTTGTCTGGTGAGGTAACTGTCCATGCAGATGACATAATATATCCTGCAGACGTGGATGACAATGGGCGTTTGTGTGTCACAATCGAGAACGTTGTACCTGTCGTGGAATATAAAATTTCTGTCCATTTTACAGAGCAGACGAACGATAAGATAAAAGAAGCAATTCGCAGGAACATTACGAGACTTCAGATGGATAATAACCAGAAGAATGAGTTGTATACAAAATTATGCAAATCGGATAGAGCGAATTATGAAAATATAGTTCAGCGGATGCCTGTGCCAGACATTGCAAAGAATAAGCTACTGGAAATTAGCTTTGGCGCTTAAAAAGTGGATATAGCAAGTTATATTGAGAATTTGATGACTGGAATCATAAGAAGGACTATGAGAAAAAGGAAAAACAATCTATAAACTATTGTTTATATAGGCTATAATTAAACTCTTTTATTGATTTCACAAAATTTAAAATAATGGTGTTTGGGCATATGTTCTTGGTTCTAGTATTCTTTCTGGAATCGTTGATCGAGTAAGTCAAAATACTTAATTTGGGAGATAGATTTCAGGAGTGTAGTGTGAAAAATAAATTTTTCACACGGCAAAT
>CAJUAE010000204.1 GCA_910583965.1 uncultured Lachnospiraceae bacterium | reverse complement strand
ATATCCATCGACAGCGTAAAAGATTTCAGCATACATTGTTTTTATATCAATATCTTTCCGAAATTTTGATATATCTATTTTCTCAAACACTGTCATTTTACTTGCCTTACTGACATTATTATAATTTTCTTGAATAGAATTTTGTATTTCTGGAGCCGTTTCATAATATGCTCTTAGCGAAAAAGCATATAAATGCGGATAATCGCGCATAAGCGAACATTTCGATAATAAACTCCTTTTCAGCATTTCAAAAAAATCATCTGTTTCCAAAGTTTTGTATTCTGTAACCGCTTTCCTTGTCACCTCAATAGCGTTCGCCCATAGGTACATATATAATTCTTTTTTGTTTGTAAAATAGTGAAAAAGCAACGATTTTGAAATACCGCTCTCGTCTGCAATTTCCGACATTGGGGCTTTTTTGTAGCTGTTTTCGGAAAACACTTTGTAAGCAGTATTTATAATACGCCGTTGCTTTTCTAATGGAAGTTTGAAAAACTTGTCATTCATATACATTCTCCTTATTAACCGTAACAGTTAATGCAAGTATATTGTATATCTGTTGACTGTTTTTGAGAAGACCATTCCTAAAATTATAAAAAATAACGACAGAGCTTTTAGCCTCTACCGCCATACTTCTTATGTGTATATTATCTCGCTATTCACATTCTCCATGGCACATGCCAGTATGTTATTCATTCGTCCGACCCATGTTTGCCGATGTACAGGCTGCGTCCAGCGTCAGTGTTCCTTTGTTTGTGCCTTCTTTCAAACTGTCATTGTCGCCAGAGTTTCCGGGAGATAATGGTGTATTGTTGTCATCATCCTTGTGGACAAGAAGATACTCATTAACAGATTGTGCCACTTATGTTTTTCATTTTCTGTCTGAACATTCTGCCATTTCTCGCGTTTCTATTTTGGGTGATTTACAAAATTATACAGAAAACGGTAATGCTATTCTTACACAACAGGGACTTTCGCTCCCTTTGAAAAATGATATCTCAAATGAGGATAAATCTATGTTTGTATTTATTCTTACTGCTGCAATGCAGGTGGCATTTTGGGGGAAGTGAAACAGTCAAACAATTTTTTTGCTGATATGCCTGCATTTTGTGGTGAATTAATAAATACTGTGGTACAATCATAAATAAAAGTAGTAGTTACAGAGGTGGAGAAGTTTGAACCAAAACTGGTTTAAAATAGGAACTAGCATGAGAAAGCCTAGTGGATTTGATTTTATGATTGCTAAATGGCAGAGACAGAGGGAAGGAAACAGTGTGTTTGATAATCAGGAAAGAAATAAATTAATTTATAGAGGAATGGGAGTTGCATTGACGGCAGTTGTTTTTATGATGGCGGTCATTTTGGCAATTGCTCTGAAAAAACGGGACGATACACAGGAGACAGTTGTTTTGACAATACAGGAAGAGACGCATAAGACAATTGTATTTGGCGCGGAGCAAAGAACAACTAAGAATTCATGGGGAGAGGTAACGGCGTATTCTGAGCGTGAGAGCTTTACGCATTATTTGATAAATAATTCACAGGAACAAGATTATGTGATGGCTGAAATTACCGTAGGGGAGGATAAGGCGGACTTTGACTGGACCTTTGGGGAAGGCATCTCTCCCAAAAGCAGAAAGGACGTTGTAGCGCAGTATCTATATGAAAAGGAGCACTTTGCGTTGCAGGAGAATACAACCCCTGCGGATTACTGGCTTTTTCTGAAAATCAAGACAGAGGGCATTTATGATTTGGATATTTGGCATGGCGTGCAGGAGGCATGGGGCGGAAATTTAGAGAAGTACCATGATATTTCGGCTTTTGTAAATGAAACAGGGCGTGTCTGTTCACTTCGTGAGTATAATGATGGAACCGCGTTGGGGAGATGGATTGTTTACATCAAAGATGATTTTCTTTATGTTCTTGAGTGCTTGGAGAATCAAATCAGCGATAGTAAAGAATTAAATCTGCCAATCCGGTATTTTTATTATATGGGTATTTTGGAGGGCTCACTGGACGAGTGCACATGGGGAATGGATGATGAACTTTTTTATTGGCGTGACCATGATAAACGTGTGACAACGCTTGAAAATCCGCATCGGATTTATACGCAAACCGTGGGAACGGATGACCGCTGGTCGCATTTTCCTGGTAAGACACCATGTGGTATTTTGGAAAAAGCAGAGTACATCGTTTCATTGTCTGAACAAAGCCCCGAAATCAGGGTATGCTTTACGTTGAAAAGCAATGCGGCAGACTGCTATCTGCCCGATATTGGCGCAGCGGACTATTTGTATGCAATGGAGGTATCGGAGGCGGAGAGCGGCAAAGTGCTGCAAAACGGTGAGGTATTGATGTGCGTTGATGCTGTTGACACACTTCGCTTTGAGGATTTGGACAAAGACGGATTTTTGGACATGCATATTGTGTATCCGAATCATGCAGTTGTGTCGGAAAGCAATGCGGAGGACCAGTTTTCGTATACCTATTATTGGTATGATCCACCTTCGTATTGGATTTGGAATAGTAGTGAAAAAATATTCGAACACATGTCTAAACGCGATCTATCTGAGCGTTTGAATGAGAATTTGACAGGACAACAGGAGGCTGGCAGTATGGGAGTGAAGAATATAGTAGTTGTGCAAGAGGGGGATTCCTTGTGGGGAATCGCAGAGAAATATTTAGGTGACGGCAGGAAGTATAGGATTATATATGACAGGAACAGGGCGGTTATCGGTGATAATCCTGATTTGATATTACCGGGGGTGGAGCTTGTGTTGGAAATTGTGGCCAACAGATAAAAGGCGGAAACATGACTGAATAGGCTCTCGGAATCATGAGCCTGCCGACCAAAGCCCAGCGGTTGGCTGAACA
>CAJUAE010000203.1 GCA_910583965.1 uncultured Lachnospiraceae bacterium | reverse complement strand
CGTTTTCTTTAACGATTACATTTGACATGCTATCACACCTAACCTCCCTCCAGCCTCTATTATTGTGTGCTAGACTGTTCGGGTATATTTAATTGCACATTTCGATTATATCACAAATAGCACATACGTCAATAGTTTTTTCAATTATTGTTGCAATTTTATTTGAGTTGTCGTTACTGTTCACACAGAACTTCGCATTCATTACAAAAAACATACATACAGCAAAAAATCCATTTGCATAATGAACTTTGTTCGTATTGCAAATTTTGCATGAATTTTTACTCGTTATTACAATAATTGTCCTTCAAGAACCCCCCCTACCTCCGCAAGTGCTTTGTCGATTCCAGCAGGATTTTTGCCGCCTGCCTGCGCCATATTCGGGCGTCCGCCTCCGCCTCCGCCTACAATTCCCGCAATTCCTTTGATTAGATTGCCGGCATGCGCACCTTTAGACATTGCTTTGTCTGTCGCCATCGCCACAAGATTGACTTTGCCTTCTATGTCAGACACAAGCACAATAACACCTTCCTCAAGCTTCGCTTTTAATTGATCACCCAGCTCTCGCAAACCGTTCATATCCACGCCATCAACCCGCGCAGCTAGAAGTTTTACACCTTTCACTTCTGTCACCTGGTTCATGACATCTCCTAATGCTTCTTTCGCAGCCTTGCTCTTGAGTGCTTCGTTCTCACTCTGCAATGATTTGATTTCTGTCATCATATGCTCTATTTTCTCTATTAGATTTGCAGGTGTTGTCTTTGCTACTTTTGCAGCCTCTGCAAGCTCATGCTCGAGATTCTGATAATATGCAAACACATTATCTCCAGTCAGTGCTTCAATACGCCGTACTCCTGCCGCAATACCACTCTCAGACACAATCTTAAAAGTCGTGATATTTCCCGTATTCTTTACATGCGTACCACCGCAAAATTCCTTGGAAAAATCACCCATAGACACAACGCGCACTGTCTCGCCATACTTCTCATCAAACAGTGCCATCGCACCAGTTTTCTTCGCCTCATCCATTGTCATTACTTGTGTCTCCACAGCAATGTTCTCAGCAATTTTCGCATTCACTATCTGTTCAACTGCTGCCAGCTCTTTTGCAGTCATCGCCTCAAAGTGACTAAAATCAAAGCGTGTGCGCTCTCCATCCTGATAAGAACCTTTCTGTTGTACGTGTGTGCCAAGCACCTCGCGAAGCGCCTTCTGCAATAAATGTGTTGCAGAATGATTTTTACAAATTTTTGTGCGAAGTGTTTTATCAACACACAGCGTAACCACATCTCCCACTTTGATCATGCCATGTGTCATCTTTCCAATATGCCCAACTTTTCCGCCAAGCAACTTTACAGTATCCTCCACCACAAATGTACCTGACGCAGTGGTAATAGTTCCCTTATCGCCCTGTTGGCCACCCATCGTCGCATAAAATGGCGTTTCATCTACAATAATTGTGCCCATTTCTCCGTCAGAAAGCGCCTCCACAAGCTCACTCTCTGTTGTAAGTGCAGAAACTTTTGAATCCGTCTCAAGCGTATCATACCCTACAAATACAGTAGTGATAGCTGGATCAATGGAATCATAAACAGTCGCATCTGCCCCCATGTAATTTGTTTCTTTTCGTGTGTTTCTTGCCTTGGTACGCTGTACCTCCATCGCACTCTGAAAGCCTTTCTCGTCTATAGAGAAGCCCTTCTCCTCCAAAATCTCACAAGTAAGGTCTACTGGAAATCCATAAGTATCATACAATTTAAATGCATTGTCACCAGAAAGAACCCTCTCCCCTGCAGCTTGCATCTTCTCCTCCATATCCGAAAGAATCGCAAGCCCTTGGTCAATTGTCCTATTAAACTTTTCTTCTTCTTGTGTCAATACCTTAAAAATAAAATCTTTCTTTTCGTCAAGTTCTGGATAACCGTCTTTGCACTCGTCAATCACAGTTCTTGCAAAGTCTGCCATAAATGTACCTT
Source organism: uncultured Lachnospiraceae bacterium (assembly GCA_910583965.1). Taxonomy (GTDB): domain Bacteria; phylum Bacillota; class Clostridia; order Lachnospirales; family Lachnospiraceae; genus COE1. The sequence goes on along the minus strand of CAJUAE010000203.1, from coordinate 952 downwards.
CTATGCCAAGCATTCTCCCATGACGCGCAGCACGACGAATAATACGACGCAGCACATATCCACGCCCTTCATTGGTTGGCATAATACCATCTGATATCATAAATGTAGCCGAACGGATATGATCTGTAATCAGTCGAATCGATACATCTTTCTTCTCATCCTCCTGATAAGTGATCCCAGCAACGGCACATACTTTGTCTCGGATTGCTTTCATTGTATTAATGTCAAAAACGGTATCCACATCTTGAACCACTACTGCAAGACGCTCTAACCCCATACCAGTATCAATATTTTTCTGTGCCAGTTCCTCATAATGTCCCTTGCCATCACCGTCAAACTGTGTAAAAACATTGTTCCAAACCTCAATAAAGCGATCACAATCGCAGCCAACCTTACAATCTGGTTTTCCACAACCATATTTAATGCCTCTGTCGTAATATATTTCTGAGCAAGGTCCACAAGGTCCAGCACCATGCTCCCAAAAATTATCACACTCTCCGGTTTCTGGGTCCCGATAAAAGCGCGTAATCTTCTCAGCAGGCACACCGATTTCATTGACCCATATATTGTAAGCTTCCTCGTCTTCACAGTAGATAGACGGATAAAGTCTCTCTGGGTCCAATCCAACCACTTTGGTTAAAAACTCCCAACTCCAGTGCAACGCCTCATGTTTAAAATAATCTCCAAACGAAAAATTGCCAAGCATCTCAAAAAATGTCAGATGTCGTGCCGTCTTTCCCACATTCTCAATATCACCTGTGCGAACACACTTTTGGCAAGTTGTCACACGGCGCCTTGGTGGTATCTCCTGTCCTGTAAAATATGGCTTTAAAGGTGCCATTCCTGAATTGATAATCAACAAACTATTGTCATTGTGCGGCACCAACGAAAAGCTTTTCATTGACAAATGTTCTTTGCTCTCGAAAAATTCAAGAAACATTCTCCGAAGCTC
>CAJUAE010000202.1 GCA_910583965.1 uncultured Lachnospiraceae bacterium | reverse complement strand
AGTATAGCACAACTTGGTATATTTTGTAAGTAGTTATTTATTAACAGTTCCTAATAGATTTAAAAAGAATTTCTTTATTCTTTGTATCAGGTTCAATCATTTCGCCGTACTTTTCTAGCCAAGACCAACTCATAATTGCGTCGCTATATATATGTTCCATATTGGGAACTTTCTTAGATATTAGTACATCACATTCTGTTTTATGTGTTGCATAGTATAGGCTTGTAACATTGTATTCAGAGGATAGTTTTCCAAATTCACCATGAAGGTGACACACTTTGTCTGTACTTCCTAATGAATTCTCTAAGTTATAATCGTAGTTTGTTGTAAATATATTTTTAAATTTGTTGAGATATGTATTTAGCCCCGGATAAAAGTTTTTGTATACATCATTAATCAAACCATCATTATATATTCCATCAACAAACATCTGTTGTAATAATGTGAATACAGTCTTTCTATATAATTCACTTTGGATTTCTCCGTCTTTAGATTTAAAACCATTATTGAATATCTCAAATGCCAAAAAGTAATCTTCTAAAAATACAGAAGTAATACTACTATTATTTGGGTACGTTCTTGTAATTCTGTCTAATTCCATAGCCATAAATGCATTATCAACCTTGTTTCTGCATTTGCCGGCTTTTATATGATTAATTACTATAACCATTTTCTCTAATAACTCTATTTGCTCGTTTGTTGATAAGCTATTTTCGGTTAAAGCAGTATATTTACCTGCATTGATATTGTTAATAATTCGATTCATTATGGCAGCACCAGAGTATACATCAAGTCCACCAAATTGAATATTAATACCATTTCCTATTAATAAATTATGCTCCATATTTTTCCACCTTTAAATTGGGTTTTATTTTTGTATTTATTTTGATTTTTTACCAACCCTTTATTTGCTTTACCTGTTCTGCCCGCTCTTTGTCTTTATGGTACTGCAACTTGAACTGTATCGTTTCCACTACTTCCTTTCTTGCTTCATCGTCTAGCTGATAAAATGAAGTCAACAGGTTATCCACATCGGGCATACTGTTTTTCCCAAACAGATACATAAGCGGATATAGGGAATTTTTCAGATATACTTTTACCCTGTTTCCGTCAAGAGCGCCATTTAGTCCATCGGGGAGCGTGGGATATATTTCTTCTTCGGTAATAGCGCCGGAGAATGGACTAGCAGCGCATATCTCATTCACATCAATTTCTAATTCGTTTGCCAACCGCAAGGCAAAGTCAAATCGGATATTGGAATCCTTTTGAATAATAGAATATAGTGTTGTAGCACTAATTCCAGTAGCCTTTGCAATCTGACGGACATTTGTGTTCTTACTGTCAAGTATTTCTTTCAGTTTCTTTCCATCGCCCATAGTGACCTCCTATTTTCATATGTTGAATAATTACGAAAAGCATAAATCCTATTTATCATCATACCACATATACGAAAAACATAAAAGAGTAAAATAGAAAAAATGTAAATACGAAGTTCGTAAAAATATTTTTACGAAGTGTTGACATTGTTTGGATAAGGTGCTAATATGTATATACGAAATTCGTACAGTAACGAAATACAAATAGTGTAATGAATTTCTAAAAGGGGAAAGGAGGACAAACGTGTGGCAAACTACCGTTATATGTTGAGTGCGGAAGATATAGCCAAAGAGTTAAATTGTTCAAAATCTCATGCCTACAAGATTGTAAAAGAACTGAACAAGGAACTTGCAGGACAGGGGTATATTACAATGGCAGGACGTATTCCGAGGGCATTTTGGGCAAAGAAAATGTACGGTTATGAGTTATCAATAAGCTAAGGAAAGGAGCGTGGCAGTATGGCTTATAAGGAGAAAGACACGAAAAAGTGGTCGGCGCAATGGTTTGAAACAACGGCAAAGGGAGAGAAGAAAAAGCGGAGAAAGAGAGGATTTGAAACAAAAAGAGAAGCGTTAGAGTACGAGCGGCAAAAGAAATTGAGCAGTAGCCGAAGCATGGATATGAAGTTGAGTGAATTTATGGAGGTCTATTTTGAGGATAAGCAGAATGAATTGAAAGACCGCACCATGAAGAATAAACGGTATATGATGGAGCAACACATTATTCCCTACTTTGGCGAACAAATGTTGAGTGAGATTACCGCTTCACAAATCATACAGTGGCAGAACGAAATGCAGACAAAGGGATTTTCTGAAAGTTATTTAAGAATGATACAAAATCAGTTGACCTGTATATTTACTCATGCGTCACGCATTTATGATTTGCACACAAATCCATGTAAGAAAGTGAAGCGCATGGGAAATTCCGATTCAAGAAGTTTGGACTTTTGGACAACAGAGGAATATCAGAGATTTATTCAGACGATAGAGCCGGGGACACGATACTATTTAATCTTTGAAATCCTCTTTTGGACGGGCTGTAGGATTGGCGAATTATTAGCCTTGACAAAGGGCGATATAAGTTTTGAAAATAACCAAATCAGCATTACCAAAACTTATTATCGTACTGGAAGGCAGGACGTTATTACAGAACCGAAAACAAAGCAGTCGGTAAGGATGGTTGAAATCCCGGAGTTTTTGAAAAAGGAAATTAAAGATTTTGTTGACGGTCACTATGGTATGCCGGACGATGAAAGACTTTTCCCAATCGTGCAGGAAGCGGTTCAGCATAAAATGAAACGCCAAATTGCGAAAGCCGGAGTGAAGAATATCCGGGTACATGACCTTAGACATTCTCATGTGGCGTACTTAATCAATAAGGGTATAGAACCGCTGTTGATAAAAGAGAGGGTAGGACACAAGGATATTCGTATTACACTGAATACCTACGGACATTTATATCCTAATCAGCAACGGAGAGTGGCAGATTTACTTGACAACGAAAAAGGAAATAGCCCCGACAGCGGCAACTGTTAGGGCTGTGATAACTGGAAAACCTCTGTT
>CAJUAE010000201.1 GCA_910583965.1 uncultured Lachnospiraceae bacterium | reverse complement strand
TGCCGAATACAGATGGGTGGAGTATAGGTCACGAAAAGATTTGGAAACATTCAGGGGTGGGCATTGAGAAACGATTATAACGTTCTAAAACGCCTTGCAATTAGTTTTAACTGTTTAATATGACAACATACTTTCGGAACTGTAGAACGTCATACAATGCATTGTAGAACGTTTAAACGTTAAGATATAGAGTACTATGTTCCTGACGAAATGGATAGAGTATCACTTATTCTTTCTTAAATCACCGTTGTTTTTGAATGATGACCTTTTGTTACTCCACCTTGTTTCTTATTCAAAGATGATGAATGAAAAATATGCATTATATCGAGAACGTTTCAATGCTTCCTACAATTTCGTTTTATCCTCTTGCAATTCAAAAAGGAATATGTTATAATATTCTTATAAATTTCTTTGGAAGAGGAGAATCGCATGCCAAAATACAGAGCATTTAAGGATTCGTGGAGCGTGAATTCATTCTGCAAACGATATAAAAGGGGAGAGATCAATTTTGACAATCCTATACAGCGTGGCGTTGTATGGACGAGACGTGACAGTTCCTTGTATATTCATAGTCTGCTTTATGATATTCTTATATATCAGAAGCCTTTTCTCATATCAAAAAAAGAAAATGGCTGGGACGTTTTGGACGGCAAACAGCGCGGTACGACGCTGATAAAGTATATCGACAATGAATTTCCGTTGATGGATATACAAAATGAACCTCCGATAACGCTTAACGGAGAGGAAATTTCTTTGAACAAAAGATATTTTAAGTATCTGCCGGAAGAATTACAGATGAAAATTCTTGATTTTCAGATTGAAATTGCTATGCTGGAAGAAGCACCCGTGGAAATCGAGGCGTTGTTTTTTGAACGATCTAACAGCGGTAAGGCTATGGCGAAAATTGATCTTGCAAGAAGCCGTAACAGGTCTATTGAAACGGTTAAGGAAATTGCTGCACATCCAATATTCAATGCTATGTTTTCTTCGAGCGCGCTGAAAAAATTACCGCAGGACGAAATTATTGTTAAGACTTGGCAGAGCCTTAATGAAACTGAACCTGATTTTTCGGCGAAGCATTTCAACAGTTTGATGTCTGAATTGGAAATTACGGAGAACGATAAGCAGCAGATTACAAGCATATATGATACCATACTGGCTGCCTACAAGGTTGTGCTGATACAGGATTCGGCTGTTGCTTCTCTGATGATGAAGAAAACTCATATGTTGTCATATATTTCATTTGTGGAATTGTTTTCCGACCATAAGCAGTTATCAGAATGGATATTGGAATTTTATTCGGATATGCCTGCTGAATATTTTGACGCAAGCAATAAGCAGACCACAAGTTTAAGAAATATTTCTAAGCGTATGAGGATTGTTAAGGAATCCATTGATAAATTTTTGGAGAACGGATAATTCTAACAATATAAGAACGCCCTGCTAAACCTACGATATTGAAGGCTTAACAGGGCGTTTAACATGGACGTGGTTGTTTGGTATAAACACTATACTGTCAGCGCAATAGAACGCCTTACAGCACATTGTAGAACGTTTAAAACGGATTGCGGGTTCAATGCAATTCAGCATTAACCTCCATAAATAGAAAAAGACTGTAATATAACAGCCTTTTTCATATTCTTTTAAAGTTTGCATTTATAAGGCTGCATACACCCACTTTTGCAAACTGTCATTTATAGGGCTGAACTAACACCCACTTTTGAAGAAAAAACATTGTTTCTTCTAATATTATTATATCATATTTTATAGATTTGTCAAGGGGGAAATCGGAAAAATTCTGATTTTTTATTTGAAATCAAGAAAGTTGCATTTTCGATTTTAAATAGCTAATTAAAAATGCTCTATCTGACCAAGAACATATCTCTGGATTGTAAGAGCGTCCTGTCCTGTAAGACCACTTCCAGATTCGTATACATCACCGGCGAGAATTTGTCTGTCAGTAAGGGGATAATGATCCGGGTTACCGATAGATTGAAGAATAAGAGTGGCGTCATTAATGTCAACAACACCGTTCATGTCAACATCTCCCAAGAGAATTGAATCCAACGTTATGGACGAGGGAGAAAGTGTTGTTCCGCTTGCATTGCGTATTTTTACATCGGATTGAGATACATAGTCAAAAATGCTGTCGCTGTTCATTGGAGCAACAAACTTAGTTGTGAAGAGGTCACCTTTAGCCCCGATTGCTGCTCCGTTGTAAGTATGCAGAACCTTTCGCTGCGATGTGTTATTTGAAGAGCTAAAGTAGCCGTTTTTGCATAAATCAGTTGCAGTGCCTGGGTTTGCATTAACACTGGAATCGTAATTAAGCGTAAAATCAAAAAATGCAATATTTGGATTTTGTCCAACACCGATAACTAAGTAGGTCTTTGACTGATTTACAGCGGCGTTTGCGGAAAGGTTACTTGCCATGGGAATGGCGCACATTACTGCTGCTGATACGGCTGCCATGATTTTTCTTGTAATCTTTTTCATTTTAATACTTCCTTTCGATTAAAACAGATTCGTCTTTTTGTGTGGTGAATGTAGGGTGTTTTTTGCTTAAAAAGAATGATATACTTTATCATCATTTTACATATTTTACCATAGAAAATTATAATTTGCAATAGTTTGATAGAATTTTCTATATATTTTACAAAATAGTGTATTGACATTTGTGCATAATATAAATAAAGGACTGTTATATATTTACAGTCCTTTATTATTGGTTAGTCAATAATTTCTAACATCTCAGATGCTTCTTTTGTGAATACAGCGAGAAGAAGCTTTAAATTCTCGGTAATCTACTTGTCCTTCAACTGATTTGAATGGTTTGACGTTTGGCATAATAATCCTCCAATAAACAAATAGACCCACCATGATACGCATAACGAAAGTAAGGATTACTTACGACATATGCTCGGTGGGTTCTATTATAATATATTATACATCATTTTTGATGATTTGTCAAGGAATTTTAAATAAATTATGGAAGATATGCAAATAAGATTTACTTCAAGCTGTTAGATA
>CAJUAE010000200.1 GCA_910583965.1 uncultured Lachnospiraceae bacterium | reverse complement strand
GAAGCTCTAACACCTTTTCAATTGGGGCACCATCTACTTTAATATTTTCATATGTAATTGTACTCATACCTACTCTTCCTCCTTTTCCTGTTTTATCCGAAACGATTTTACCATCTCCAATGTAAGCGGCACTAAACGCTTGGCATATTTCTGGTCAAACGTCACAGACCCAATTAGCAAACGATCTTCCAGTGATGCAAAAAACATAATATTATAATTCACAGAGTCTATTGTCTGCGACACAAACTGTAGGATAGATAAGCTATTTCCTTCCTGTGTAATTTTATCTTCTCCCATAAAATGCGCCTTGGGGCCAATCCTATCAATTGCCTGCTTTGCAAATTTGGTAAAATCAAAGATTGATGCATCTGGCATAACATTATTAGTCCAATTAAATGCCACCATAAAATTCAAATACCCATTAGAAAAGACATATTTCGGTCTGGTTCCAAGAAAATATACACTGGCAATCTCCTCTTCTGAACGAGCAGTAAAATCATTTGGCATCCACATCAGTACCTTGTCTTCTATAATGCTGTGCTCACAAAAGAGTACAGGAATCCCAAACACTGTGACCACATCATCATATATGGACTGCTTGGTTTCCTCCTCTATCACTTCCTCTGAATGACGTACTTCTTCTAACTGTTCCCGCTCTCTGCGTGCTTTCTGAATAAATTCATCGCAATATTCTTCTGCTCCCATATCAGTTCCTCCTCTTTATACATTTTTTACATTCAAAGTTACCTGCCAATTTTTTTGGCTTTTCCACTACAATTGTGACCGCCCCTAATTTTGTTCGTCCCTTATCCGAAAGTTGGCTGTCAAATTTCTTTAATGGCATAGAACTTTTCTTTTTTCCTACCTCGTTATAGAACGTAAAAGTCCGTTCCTTCGTATCTGGCTTTATTGGATCGGGACGAAAAGCAACACATCTCGTATTTTTTGTTGTCGCATACATCATAATAGAGGCATCTGCATTAACTGCCTCGTTGCTGATAAGCTCTGTGTCTTTCTCAAAACAATATTGTGTCTTGTATCCCCTTTTATTAAGTGCATCTGCAATCCCAAGTGGCATTGTACCCAATACAGGATGCGCAATCTTTCCATAGGATTCCATCTGTTGTACAGCCTGCATAAAGGTCATATCTGTATCTGGTTCCAATGCTTTAATTGTATTATATAAAGCAACTGCCGCACTGCCTGCCATAGCAACATTACTGTCATAAATTTTAATATTTTCCATAGCGCTCTGATCGATAACCATTCCATCTGCATCTATCACATCTGGATTAGACATAAATTCATTAAAATCAAATGCCTCTATTTCTGGCATGGTATCTCCATAGTCAAACATCTCCATTTCAGGTATTGGTTTATTATAGTCTATGGAATCCATGTTAGGCAGCACATTATTTGGTATTGCTGGAGCGATATCTGATGTTATTGTTGTACCCTGAAAATCTCCATTACCTGCCATAGTATTTGGAACTGCTGCCGAATTTTGGCTGAAATTTCCGCTTGATTGTGCAGGCATCGCAGACGCCAACGCCAATGCAGCCTGCACTTTCTCAACAGTTTCCGCACCTGCTTCACCCAAATCAGATACCTCTGCCATTGCATCTCCTACTGCTGCCTGAAATGCTTCGTTTACAATATCCTCTGGCTGGGGTGTTTGCTCAGAATCTCCAGACTCCTGCTCATTAACATCAACATTCTCAAGCGGCGCAAAAGTGATACGACCTCCATACCGACATGCTAATTGACTGTCCATCGTCAACGCTGGTGCTCCCTCAATGATACAGTCTTCATTTGTATCAATCCACGGCTGTGGTGTATTTGGTTTACATTGATATGTCAAAATACCTAGTTCCTCAAGCTTGTCCAACATTGGCCCCGTCAGAAAGGCTCCCGCTGGTCCCAATAAAGCCTTAATCAGCATTTCACGAAATGCCCGCTCTGGATTTGATTCTGACTTACATTTTCCAAAGTGGATTACATGTTTAGAAGTATGGTCATTTGCATTCATAACTGGCTGGGCATCACAATTTCCTCCTGCTAACACTCCATGATCCTTATCCACATTAATATAGTTTTTCACAGTTCCCATATCACACTCCATCTTCATAAGTCGTGTGATATATCTCGGCTCATCATTATTAATACTCATCTTTTTTCCTCCATTCTATAGATTAGTCTATTAATATGCTCCTATGTTTTTTGCTTGTTACTTTTTTCTGATTGCCTCCACTTCGCACTTCACGCAGTATATCTAAAAGTCCATTATATATCTCTTGATTGTTTTCTTTCACAGTTCCCACGCCATTATGTAGACCAATATATGCAGTAAGTGCCTCTGAACATACAGCTCCTCCACGACTCAAAATATCTAAGCAAAAACTAATATCCATTTGATTTTCCAGCGTGTGCGTAAGCATTTCTTTCGCAAAGGTCCGAAGCAATTCTGGATGCAAGGTACTATGTCCTAACGCAGCGTATGGGACATGCACCATATTTAAAGTATCATATGCAGTTCCCCAATCCTCAAAACTCTGATACTGACAGCGCAGATAAGCCCCCTGCTGAAGCGTAAAACGACACATCTCAATTTGTCCTTCTTTTTGCTTGGAATCTTCTTCTAGTGATAACTCCATCTCATAGCGAATCATGGATTCTGTCTGTTCCTCTCCCAGATAGTGCAGCTTTAATATCCGAAGTTCGTCTGTCGGAGCATAATTGACAGGTGTTGGCTCCTTGATATAAAATACTTTCCCAAAAAAAAGAACAAGACCTGGGTGCACAATAATTGTATCTTCTGTTGTCGTGAGCTGACATCCACTAATAATTCCGTTTGCATACCCTGTATACAAAAGTTCACCAAACCGAAAACTATAATCCGTGAATGCCTCAAGCATTTGTGTCCGCAATAGATGACCTTCCCGAAAAAGTGGAAATATTTGTCCTATCATAGAAATCCTCCTTTTTATAATAAATATAATAATGTATTACTCTGTGCTATAATCATCAAACATAATACTATCTCGTATCGCCTCAAATTCTTCCATTGATAT
>CAJUAE010000199.1 GCA_910583965.1 uncultured Lachnospiraceae bacterium | reverse complement strand
TACAAATACAATATATTGACTCAACTTTTGAGATTTAACTAGCACAACAGGTTAATTTAATTGACTTCTTAAATTTTCTGCACTATAATATACTACATTAGTAATAGTTCAGGAGGTGTCTGCAAATGAAACTCTTGCCCCAAATTTCGGAAGCTGAATTTGAAGTTATGAAAATCATATGGAAGTATGCACCCATAAGCACAAATGAAATAACAGATCACTTAGTAAAAACGACTGCATGGAGCCCAAAAACAATACAGACATTAATAAAACGCCTCGTGACAAAAGGTGTTCTTTCCTATGAGAAACAAAGCCGTGTATTTGTCTACACACCGCTCTTTGATGAAGCAGAATATATAGGACAGGAAAGCAATAACTTTCTCAATCGTTTTTATAATGGGGATATTACGGCTATGGTATCTGCCTACATTGACAATGAAAAACTGTCAAAAACAGAAGTCGATGAACTTCGTTCTCTTTTATCCAGAGATCAATAGGAGGGCATCGACGTGGCAGAATTTATGATCAAATTTTTCATATGCAATATTTTTATTAGTATTATTATTGGAATTTTTCTGCTCGTCAAGCATCTATTAAGAAATTATTTGACCAGCCGCACACAATACAATTTATGGTTTTTGCTACTTGGGTTATTGATTGTTCCTTTTATTCCGATTCAAGAAATTCATTTTCCACGGATTTTCACATGGTTTGAAACCCTTAAAAATGGTTCCGTCTCTACTATTGAAACCGTTATGAACAAAACAGCACTTCAAAACCAACCTTATACTGCAAATTGGATGAATGATTTCAGTATATTTGTCAACAGGAAAACGCCTTCAATTATTGGATCTATTTTGTGTATTTTATGGTGTGTTGGTATTTGTTTCATGCTTATTAATCTCATTAATTCAATATACCATTTTCATGCTGTTAAAAAATCCGCGCTGCCATTGCAAAATTCTGCTGTACGCAGGCTGTATCAAAACTGTTTGGCTGAAATGCAATTAAAAAAGCCTATTCCCATCTATAGCACAGCGTTTTTGCATTCTCCTGTTATTGCTGGATTCGTAAAGCCATGTATTTATTTGCCCATTTCTCTAATCTCAAATTACAATGAAAATGATATGAAATTTATGCTACTGCACGAACTTGGACACTATAAATATAAAGATGCACTGGCAAATTATTTTATGAGTTTGGTGGGTGTTTTATATTGGTTTCATCCGCTTGTGTGGTATGCACTTAAAGAAATGAAAAATGATAGAGAAGTTGCATGTGACACAACTGTGTTAAAGCAGATTGGCAAAGAAGCGTACATCGATTATGGAAATACATTGATTAATTTTGCAGAAAAGATGTCACACACCCCATTTCCTTTTGCAGCTGGAATCAGCGGAAACATGAAACAAATGCAGAAACGTATAAAAAATATTGCAAGTTATTATCCTGCTTCCTTCCAGAAAAAATTGCAGAGCACTGTTACATTTATTATTATAGCGTTTTTTCTGTCTGGCACTGTTCCGATTCTGTCCATACAAGCTTTAGAAAAAAATCGCTATCATTTTGACGAGACAAACGTCTCATATTTAGACTTACATAATATTTTTGAGGGATATGAAGGCAGTTTTGTATTGTATGATTCAAAGGAAGATGCTTGGCAGATTTATAATAAAGAAAATGCTATTACGCGCATACCACCAGCTTCTACCTTTAAAATATATAGCGCTTTATATGGTCTGGAGTCTGGAACAATCACACCAGAACAATCCCTAATTCGATGGAATGGACAAAATTATGTATATGACTTGTGGAATGCGGACCAAACTCTAGAATCTGCTATGCAAAATTCTGTCACATGGTACTTTCAGACGCTTGACCAGTTTGCCAATCTGTCCGACATAGAGAAATATGTTCAAGAAATCGGTTATGGAAATCAAATTGTAGTAGGTGATATCACTTCGTATTGGCTTAATTCCTCTCTAAAAATATCGCCTGTCGAACAAGTGCAATTGCTTAAGAAATTATATAATAATCAATTTGAATTTACACCCAAAAATATTGAAGCTGTAAAAAATGCGCTCTCTCTCTACACGACAGACGAGGGAACTCTTTCTGGGAAAACAGGTACACAAGAAATAAATGGACAAAATACTTCTGGCTGGTTTATTGGATATATAGAGAAGAACGACCGCACATACTTTTTTGCCACAAATATCCAAAGCGATCAATTTGCTTCGGGTCCTGTTGCCACAGAACTTACTTTTACGATTCTTTCTGATTTGGGATTGTGGAATAACGATTAGACCGAAAAAAATTATACCGCTAAAGCTATCTGTGTTCAATGCATTGAGTAGAGAAAGTATCTTTCCCTACTCGATTTTAATTTTTATAATAATCTGTCACAATTTGGATTGCGATTTCCTTTGCCACTGCACTGGATACATTTTTATTGTCTGTCCTTCCAAGACGCACACAAAAATAAAGATTTCCTTTAGGACTTTCTGCAAATCCTGTAAACCATGCATCAACAACAATGCCATCTGTTTTTCCCATTCCTGTTTTCCCATATATTGAAATTCCAATTTCTTCTTGCTTTGATGCTAGCATAACTTGTTTTAATTCCTTTTGTGATTTTTCCGAATAATCCGAATGAGCACCAAAAATATGTTCCATTACATCCACTTGTTCTTTTGGAGAAATCTTTAAAGAGGACTCAATCCAAAAACCTGTTAGCGCTCGGTTCTGGTTATTTGTATTAAGTCGCCCCTCCCAATCAGAAATATCACAATTACCATATTGAAGGTTGTTCAGTTCTTTCTGCATTATATCCTTTCCAATATCATCTACAATCTGTCTATAATACCAAACGCAGGAAGTATGAAATGCTTCGCTAAAATCAATATCTTTATTCCAATCCTCATTCCAAAATACTTCGCCACTCCATGTACGAGTGGAATCCATCGGATCAAAAATTTCGTTTTCCAGAGCAACAAGAGATGATTGACTCTAGCTCCAATTCTCTCTCTGTTTCGCTTTCGTTTTCCGCTACATTTTCGACAAATTCTTCTGTGTCTATCACCCTTTCTGGTT
>CAJUAE010000198.1 GCA_910583965.1 uncultured Lachnospiraceae bacterium | reverse complement strand
AATCCTCTTGCAAGCAAGCTTGCATCGGATTTCTTGACCTTTTGACCCTGGTATCCTAACATAAAATTAATTTACACGCCTATAATAAAATTTCAGATAGTCTCATGTCTCATTCGTGAATTGCAGATTGCCAAAATCCTTCAAAAATGCTATTCTATCTTTGTTAAGTTGAATGTTTAAATTATTTCTTTTCTTAAAAAACGAATTATGGAGAAAAATATGAAAACGAAAAGCAAATCCTATGTATTATTTCTTCTGTCGACCATCTTATTGTCTGGATGCCAGCAAAAAACTGCTGTCTCTGTGACACAACCGACTAATTCGACACCCGTTTCCGACACTGTTAATCTAACTGTCTGGGGTGCAGAGGAAGATGAAGAATTACTTCGCCAAATTTTTAGTGAATTTGAAGAAGAATATCGTGGACAGGCAGATTTTGTAATCAATTATCAACCACAAAGCGAAAGTCATTGTATGGATGCCTTGATGGCAGATTTAGAAAATGGTGCTGATGTCTTTGCATTTGCTGATGATCAGCTAAACGTTCTTGTTGCCGCAGGTGCATTGGACCCCGTCGAAGATGCCACTTTAGTAAGAGATTCAAATATTCCAGAAGCCGTCGTTGCCGCCTCCGTAAATGATACTATCTATGCACTGCCACTGACAGCAGACAATGGATACTTTCTATATTATAATAAGGACTATTTCTCCAATGAGGATATCCAATCGCTTGATCGAATACTTGATATTTGCGCAGAACATAACTGTCACTTCTCAATGGATTGGTCTTCTGGGTGGTACATATATTCCTTGTTTGGCAATACAGGACTTACCGTTGGACTAAATGATGATGGCATTACAAATTATTGTGATTGGAATGCTGTGGAGGGTAATATAAAGGGAATTGATGTGGCTCAATCTATGACTGCGATTGCTCAACATCCTGGTTTTGTCAGCACAGATGATGCTGGCTTCTTAGAAGGGGTTCAAAATGGTTCAATTATCGCTGGCGTCAATGGTGTATGGAACGCTGTCGCTATAGAAAAAATCTGGGGCAATCACTTTGGCGCCGCAAAACTTCCTTCCTATACTTGTGGTGGCCAACAAGTACAGATGGCTTCTTTTTCTGGCTATAAACTAATTGGTGTAAACGCTTACTCAAAACAAAGAAAATGGGCTTCCAAATTAGCTGCATGGATTACGAACGAAGAAAATCAAAAATTACGTTTTCAAATGCGCGGTCAAGGACCTTCTAACTGCAATGCGGCTGCCTCAAAAGAAGTACAAAATTCCCCAGCAATCGCCGCACTTCTAGAACAATCCGAATTTTCATACTTACAACGTATCGGGGGAAAATTTTGGGAACCAGTCACCAAGTTTACCACCGAAATTTTATCTGGTAATCCATCCGGGAAAAATCTACAGGAGCTACTTGACCAAATGGTTACCGGAATCACCGCTCCATAGCAATAAAATCAGAAAATTTAAGAGACCATCCATATGAAAAAAGGAGAATCCGTCGTCATGAAAACAATTAGTTTAAAACATCGGTTAATTCTGCCAATTGCTCTCTTAGGCATTGTAGCACTTTTGTCAAATATTATCTCAATTGTCAACATTCGCAATGTAAATGCAAGTGCATCTAATATCGCTGACAATTACATGGACGGCAAAAGTCATCTGGCAGAAATCTGCCAGTCCGCTATGGACATCCACAAAATGGCTTTGAGCCATATCGTTGCCACAGACTATAATACCATGACCACTCTTGTTCAACAAATTAAAACGGAGGAAGCACGCCTAGACAACTTACTTGCACAGTATCAGAAATATGTAATATCTTCTGATCAGAAGGCTTATCAGTCACTCCTTTCTGATTATGACGCTTTCAAACATGCGCTTGTCCACTTGACTTGTGCGAGTGCTAGCCGCAAAACACAATACGCTTACATGCTTGCAAACGGTGATGTGGCAACTTTTGCCCAAGCCATAAATAACGATATTGATGTCCTAAACAATTCTATCCGTGAACAGACCACCACAGCACGCGAACAGCTTGCCTCTGTATATTTAATGTCATTGATTGTAGGAGTCGCAGCGGCATCCGCTTGTATTTTATTGGTATTTGCTGACCTAAAATTAATTACCAAATATGTTGTTCTTCCCGTCAAAAGTATTTTACAGACAATTAAAGAAAGCTCTGGTCGTATCAATACAATGACTGGTGAAGTTCTAAAAAGAACACGTGCATCAAAACAAAGCGCTGCAGATCTATCTTCACTTGCAGAAGCATTGTCATCCGCTTTTCAGGAAGTAGCCGGCAATGTATCGGCCATCAACAGCAATGCGGAAGATGTCCGACTAGATGTCCACAATATTGCAGAGGAATGTAATACACTCAGCGATTATACCATTCAAATGAACGCGCGCGCAGATGCAATGCAACTCTCTGCACAGTCCAATGCGAAAATTACAGATACAAAAGTTAAAGAACTTCTGTACACCCTAAATGATGCCATAGAAAAAAGTAACAGTGTTGACCAAATTAAAACTTTAACAGGAGAAATTCTTGCAATCGCACAACAAACACAGCTAATTGCATTAAATGCCTCCGTGGAAGCTGCTCACGCCGGAACTGCCGGCAGAGGATTTGCGATTGTCGCTGAAGAAGTACGAGATTTAGCAAATTCTAGTCAAGAAACCGCAAGCCGCATTCAAGAAATGAACACTGTAGTTACCGCCGCAGTACATAATCTCTCAGAAAGCGCACAACATCTAGTTGATTATATGAGTCAATCTGTTCTGACAGAATTTCAGTCATTTGTCGCATCTGGCAGCCAATACAAGGAAGACGCTGCCTATATTCACCAAGCAATGGATAGTTTTCACGAGAAAACGGAATGTCTAAAACATTCTATGTCTGATATTGCAAATGCTATCAACACAATCACAAACGCTGTCAGTGACAGTGCAGGTGGTATTGCAGGTGTCGCTGACAATACCAAAAGTCTAGCCAAAGATATGGAGGGTATTGCCAAACAGATGAACGACAATCAAGAGATTGTCGCAGACCTAAATCGAGAAACTGTCGTGTTCGACA
>CAJUAE010000197.1 GCA_910583965.1 uncultured Lachnospiraceae bacterium | reverse complement strand
GCGCCGGGCACCCGTCAGCGAACCGATTTATCGGTTTGATGACAAATTTCACTTGGGTGCCCGTGTGCATAAAAATGAAAAACGCTGTCTTTTGCGTTTTTTCGGTGTGAAACTTAGTACTTCTCCGCAAAACAGCCTTTGCTGTGAGTGGAAACTGCCACAGGCAGTTAGAAGTACTTCTCACACGAACTCCCATCTGCCCCGCTTTGCAAAATCTCAAATCAAGATAGTGAAATTAAATTTTCACGCTAAAATATCTAATAAAAGTCCTCGTATTTCATCCACTTTTGCAAGTATTGCTATCTTGTCACATTCCTCGCTTACAAGTGCTTGGGCCAATTCATCTAATTTTTCATCAACAAGTCGAATAATGCCGTAAACCCTATGTCGTCCGCGCCTGTCAAGAAAATTCTCTCGTGAAAATTTATGAGACCGATTGACAATCTCATTCATAAAATCTTTGATTAATGTTCGATATCGCCGCATATCACGCACATCCATGCGCTTCACAATTTTATCCCCTTGCATTACAATTTCTTCCATCATCAGATTTAATCGCTCTGCAAGTCCTGCCTCCTCAATATTGCTTGCCAACATAAACTTAAACGTATCATCTGTCGGCTGTGTCGTTTGTGTCTGCTGTACTGGCGCTGTCTGCTGCACTTCATTTATCTTAAAATCCATCGATATATTACCCCCAGCCTATTACTCTGCAACACTTGTATTATTGTAGATAAATAAGCAAACTATAAAAACTTGTTCATTCCTATTATAGCGAAAGTCAATTCCTTAATAATCATTATTACATTGTTGTAATTCTTGCTTTTATCTTCCTTGAAATGATAATATATACGTTATAATATCAGATAGACAATCCTTTAGATTATTATTATAAAAATGTTTTATAATTCCAGCCTGCTTAAGATTCTCTACAGAAAAATCCTTTGCATCCGCAAGAAAACGCCTGCACATTTCCTCATATCTTGGTTCACTTTGATTCTTTTCTCGCTGTAATGCACGTGTTAACCGTTCTCCATCATCCAAATCAATGTAAATAGGAACAACTTTATCTTGCCCAAAATAACCCCTTATTTTAATATA
Organism: uncultured Lachnospiraceae bacterium; assembly: GCA_910583965.1. Taxonomy (GTDB): domain Bacteria; phylum Bacillota; class Clostridia; order Lachnospirales; family Lachnospiraceae; genus COE1. Next base: position 2,027 of record CAJUAE010000197.1, on the reverse strand, counting down.
AGATTCCAATGTCCCAATAATTAAATAATTAAATTTATCCAAATTAATTTGGTCATCTTTCGCCATAAAATAATACCATAGACCATAGACTGTATCGTAAGAGCGACACTCAATAATCTTGTTATCTTTATGCAGACACTCCATTATATCTTCATTGACAAAATAATACTCCACGCCCTCTTGTTCTCTTGCACGAATCGGGCGTGTTGTATACGAAACAATTCGTTTTAGTTGAAGCGTTGGATTTTTCAAAAGTTTTTTGTATATTGTATCCTTTCCTGATGAACTTTTTCCAATAATACAAAAAATTTTTCCCATCTATTTTCTCCAATAACAATCTTTTAAAAACTTAAACTTCCACAACACGAACCATATTTGTATTTCCTGCAACCCCCAAAGGTACACCCGCGGTGATAACTACCTTGTCCCCATAATTAACTAGACCAGCATCAACACTCGCCTTTACCGCTGCATGAAAAAGCTTCTCTGTATCGTCCTCTTTCTTGATTAGCAATGGACTGACACCAAACATCAAAGACATTTGCCGATACACCATCTCATCTACTGCACAGCCAATCACCATACAACCTGGTTGATATTTTGAAATCATACCAGCTGTAAATCCAGACATTGTTACTGTAATAATCGCTTTGGCATTCAAATCCATTGCTGTTGTACAACATGCATGACAGATTGCTGTTGTCACTTCCTCATTATTAACCCAATTATGGCTTCTTTCCCGAAGCTGGTCTGCATAACAAATATCTCCCTCTGCACGTTCAGCAATCCTACTCATTGTTTTTACAGCTTCAATAGGATATGCACCTGCAGCACTTTCTCCGCTTAACATTATAGCCGATGTTCCATCATAGATCGCATTTGCTACGTCTGTTGTCTCTGCTCTTGTTGGTCTTGGATTTTTAATCATAGACTCTAACATCTGTGTTGCCGTAATTACAATTTTACCTTGTTGTAATGCCTTATTGATCATTTTCTTCTGAAGAATAGGTACTTCCTCAAGCGGAATTTCAACCCCCATGTCTCCTCTAGCCACCATAATACCATCAGAAACCTCGAGAATTTCATCAAGATTATCAATTCCCTGCATATTTTCAATTTTGGAAATTACCTTCATTCTTCCGTGATGCTCCTCGATAAGTTTTCTTACTGCCAAAACATCATCCGCACATCTTACAAACGAAGCCGCAATATAATCGTATCCCATCTTCACACCAAAAATAATATCTTCTCGGTCCACATCACTAATATAGGGCATTGACAAAATAGCTCCTGGCACATTAATACCCTTATGATTTGAAACGTAACCACCATTTACTACCTCACAGACAATATCATTATCCTCAATTGCCTTGATAGTAAGTTCTATTAACCCATCATCAATCAAGATACTTTTTCCAATTTCAACATCATCTTTAAGATTTTTATATGTTATAGTCGCTCTGTCAGCAGTTCCCATAACCTCATCTGTTGTAAGCCGAAATATTCCACCTGCCTCAAGAAATGCCTTTCCATCCTCAAAATCCCGAAGACGGATCTCTGGTCCTTTTGTGTCCTGCATCATAGCAAGTGGAAGTCCTAATTCTTTAGCAGCATTTCTAGCACGAGTAATCTTCATCTCATGTTCTGCATGATCTCCATGTGAAAAATTAAAACGTGCTACATTCATACCCGCTAATAGTAATTCCTTTAATTTTTCTTCCGTTTGAGATACAGGTCCAATAGTACAGATAATCTTTGTTTTTCTCATTGATTTTTAATTCCTTTCCACATGTATTTCTATAACAAATAAATGATTTATGCATAGTAGTTCAGATAATCCATTGCGCTATTATCTAGTACAAAAAATATTGAGAAGTTAGCAGTTTGGCCTAACCTATTTTCCCAATAACCGACTCTCCAAGCCTTGAAATAAGCATCACTACACCTGTGCTTATAAACCAGTATACTCAGAAAAATATTCTACGTCAAACTATCCAAAACTTAATTTTTATTGTACCAGTTATTAA
>CAJUAE010000196.1 GCA_910583965.1 uncultured Lachnospiraceae bacterium | reverse complement strand
TTTACTAAGGAATATTTGGAAAGTAAATAGAAAATATTTATGTCGTTTGCTATAGCTATTAAAATATGATGAACGAAAAGAAAGAGGATTATCTTTGTTAGGAACAGGATAATTCTCTTTTTATGCGCACGGACGCGGAGAGGAAATATGTATATGATGGAAGAATATCATTAGTTTTTATATCCACATTTATTTTTGCTGTGTGGTATTGGAGCCAGCGCCAAAATGCATGATTTGTGATATTTTGTGTGGATCAATTGTAATACAACGCTTGTCATTATGAGTAGCCTGTTAGGTCATAAACTGCAATGAATATCTGATTGGAATAGACAGTTAACTAAATTGCAGATATGCAAATTGGATGTATATTAGAAAAGTTGACTGAGATTTTTATAAGAAATTAAAAAAGTGTAGCTTTTTTTAATTCTATATTGTATTCATAATGAAGAAGGAGGCGTGAAATGAAATCAATAAACAAAAAGATTGTAAAGGAAAGCTTGATATCGAAATGTACAAAAAAAGAAAATCTAAGCATAGAATTTTCTGATTCCTTGTATGAAGAAGTGATTTTGAGAAATTCAGCAATGGTTTACAGAATGGCGTACTCTCTTGTCAAAAAACGTGCTGATGCAGATGATATTTATCAGGAAGTTTTTTTGCGCTACATGCAGAAAGGCCCCATATTTGAAAGTGCAGAACACGAAAAGGCATGGTTTTTGCGTGTGACAATTAATTGTAGTAAGAATTTTTGGAAATCGCCATGGTTGCAGCGAGAAGTTGCGATGGAAGTTGAAGACATAGAGGAGACAACAACAAAAAATATAGAAGGAAAGACAGAACTAATGTATGAAGCGAGTGATGAGAATTCTGTTTTGATTGATACTGTCAAACAATTATCAAAAAAATATTGTGTTGTTATACATTTATTTTACTACGAAGAATTATCTATTGAGGAAATTGCGAAGATTACGGGTGCAAAGGAATCAACTGTAAGAACTAGGCTGACAAGGGCACGGCGGCAGTTGAAACATTTATTAAATGAAAATCAAGAATGGATAAGGGAGAGGATTTAATGTTTGGGAATAAATATAAGAAAGCATATAACGCCATCGCTCCGTCACAAGAGCTTGTTTTGGAGACGATAAAACGAGCAAAAGCAGAAAAAAATGGTGACGAAAAAAAAACCAGAAAAAATGGGTTTGTGCAGAAGTTGGCATTTGTTACAGTTGCGATTACTGTATGTTTTGTGACAGCAATTCCAGTTTGCGCAGCATATATACCAGCGTTTTATAAAATTGTAGAATTTGTTTCGCCTGTGTTGGCAGACCAGCTTGTTCCGATTGAAAAGAGCAGTACGAGTCAAGGAATTACAATGCAAGTAGAAGCGATTAATTTAGTGGGAAATCAGGCAGACATTATTATATCGCTACAAGATGCGGAGAATAGTAAACAGGATTTGGTTCATGGTACAATGGATTTATATGACAGTTATGGATTATCTGATTACACTAATAATAGTGTGATTGGTGGATGTCATTTTTTGACTTATGATGCAGTGGAGGATAAGGCATATTTTCAGGTGACAGTTCAGGCAGACAAGGACTATCAAGCAGATAAGATGCAATTCCAAGTACGTTCTGTTTTGTGTAATAAGTACGAAGAAACAAAAGACGTCGATTTGTCAGGCATTGTCGATACAGCGAACACAAAATGGGTGACGTTGAGTGGCAGTGGTGGGATTTTATCAGAGGAGGAATTGCCAGATTCTCTGCGAGGAGATTCCGACACAGCAGAGGATCTGCCCAGAACTAAAGTTTTAGACGAATTAAAGGTAGCGGACTGTGCAGCGGATGATTTTACTGTGACAGGCATTGCGTATATGGATGGTGTATTACGCGTTCAGATGTGCATGGGAGATAACTGGCGTTCAGACAGACATGTTCAATTGTTTTTACAAGATTCTAATGGAAATGAGCGCTATTCAGATCACAGTGTAAGTTGGAATGAGGAGATAGGAGATACCAGCTATCAGTTTTACGAATTTTGGTATATTGAGGATATTGCAGAGATCGAGGCATATTCTATGTATGGTATTTTTCATGATTCTGGAGAACTAATTGAGGGGAATTGGACTGTAACATTTCGTGTAGGGGATTGACAATTAAAAATAGAGTGGTAGAATAAATAAAAATAAGAAAAGGAGAGCGCAGTATGAATGGATTGGGTTATGTTCCGATTTACAGTAGCAGTTCCATGTCAAAAACATGCAAAAAGTTGTGCTTACGGGATTACTGCGCCTTTTTTGAGATGGTTTTATAAATATTTGTTTAAAATTGGTAGTGCCGCAGTGATTCCATAACAGTTTGACTGAATTGAAAGGTTGAGCTGTTTTTTATTTGCTTACAATACAAATCGTTATAATTTACATCCATGCCAGATTTCATATTGATTTCGGAGAATTTGGTGTGAATTGCAACAAATGATGCACATAAAATGCCACAAGGCAAGCATTTTGGCGCTGGTTCCAACACCATACAGCAAGTGCGTGGTGCGGGTGTGAAAAGTAACTACAAATTTGTCAATTTTATCTCGCGAGCAATAGGTCAAGTGGCTTGTAAAGGAGATATTTGGCGAATGCTGAGAGGTTAGGAACTGTGAAAATATTAGAAAAGAGAGGAATTACAGATGGCATTACAGATAGAGGGAAAGAAAATTTATGACAAAGAAAGTGAAACAACAAGTGGAGTAAAGACAAGACAAAGAAATAGATTACTGCGCAATATTACATTGAATTATATTAACACAGCAATAACAAATTTGAATATGCAAAGTGCAGTATGGGTGCTCTACCTTGCCTATTGTGGGTTAAATCTGGCACAGATTGGCTTTGTTGAAGGGATTTATCATGCGACAAGTATTGTGTTTGAAATTCCGTCCGGCGTAGTGGCAGATTTGCTTGGCAGAAAAAGGAGTATGATTTTAAGTAAAATATGGCATGTTTTTTTTCAATTGTGATGATTCTGTTGTTCCCATTTGTTGGTATGCTGGTGGAACAGTATGGACTTACAGCAGTACTGGTGGCGGATGGGGTATTATTAATAGTGCTTATGCAAGGAGCTTCCTGTATAATTCAAATATAGGGAATTCCAAGAAGGGTGGTTGATAA
>CAJUAE010000195.1 GCA_910583965.1 uncultured Lachnospiraceae bacterium | reverse complement strand
ACAGCGTACAGGTTCTTGACGGACTTGGCATTATAAAAAAGCGTATGCGGATAAAGGAGCTTCTTAAAAAATTCAGCAGATAGACAAAGAGGTGGCTGGCAGGACAGAAGGCGAGCCACCTTTTTTGCATGGTTCAGAAAAATCCAGAAATACTCACGAAAAAATTCAGATGTTGGGGATATTCTATTCTTTGGGATGTTTGTATGTCCGAAGATAGGCTTCCACAATAGCAAGGATTGTCGTAATCTGTTCCTCCGTACATTGTGACAGATAAACCAGCAGACGCTTGTAGTCAAGATTGTCTGCCGGGGCATCTGGATAGAAAAACGGATCGGCGGAAATATGTAAGGCTCGTATGAGCTGCCCTAGCTTTTCAATGCTTGGCACATTTCCATGATTTTCGATTTCCTTGATATAGCGGGAGGAAACGCCGGATTTTTCAGCCAGTTCTTCATAGGTCAGCTTCTGGTCGGTTCTAGCCTTCTTCAGACGGAATCCCATTTCCTTGTCAATTTTCTTTTTTCTTGCCATATATGCACCTCCATGTATAGTGTATATTGCACATTTCGCTTTGAAAATGCACTAATAAATCACTTTATCAGAGGGGCATAATGCACACATAAGAATAAAAAGACTTTGGATATTGCATATAAAAAAACGCAGTATCCAGAGGTTTTTTGCGTGGTTTTTATCCTTTGGGTACGTTTAGGGGAATTTATGTGTTCTGAACGGTCTGAGGGATATTTTTTTGACTTAGTGAACCTGTCCGGCTATTGGCGTGGGAAGGTTCTTTTATAAGGTGTTTTACTGGCAGTAAAGCAGAATCTACCCTGACAAGTGAACTATACGCTCCCGTAGCGTGTGGAGAAAACAGAATAACAGATATGAATAACGTTCAGCGGGCATTTTGCCTGTCCGGGCGTTTTTTATATACAAAAAATTTTTACTCCCACCCGAACATCAGCCTACCGCCATTTGGCAGATACAACGGAAAGGGAAAAGGCGTATGCCTTTGTCACGTCACAACGGGGGAGGAGGTGAACTCGTATGAAGAAACCTTCTTGCCATGATGAACTGACAATCAGGCATCGCTTTGACCGCCTGTGCCAGATGTCGCTCAAAGGCGAAGCAATTAACTATTACCGGCACATGGATTACCGCAGGGAACATGAAGCCATGTTTTCTGAACTGTCTGAAAAGGAGCTGAACCAGTTGTTTGTTATGGACGAGTACGGAGTGGAGAACAGTCATTTTACAGTGCATGGATATGACATTGAAGTAAAAGACACCCTGATTGCGGAAGCATTGCAGGCACTTTCGGAACGGAAGCGGAATGTGATACTGCTTTCGTATTTTCTGGAAATGAGCGATGCGGATATAGCAAGGGAAATGGACCTTGTCCGCAGCACAGTCCATGAACACCGGACACGCTCACTGGAAATTTTAAGGAAGATTATGGAGGAAAAAGCAGATGACAAAAAGATGTAAGAGCAGAGAAGAAAAGAATTTGCTGCCATTCCATATCATAAAGGCAGCATCAGAAGGCGATGTATTGGCAATCAACAGAGTCCTGAAGCACTATGAGGGATACATAATTACCCTGTCCACCCGGAAGATGTATGACGAGGGAGGGCGGCTTCATTATTGTGTTGATGAAACACTGCGCCGGAGGCTTGAAACAAAGCTGATTACAAAGATACTGGCGTTTGAAGCGGTATAAGGGGCGGTTAGCTGCCCTTTTCCATAGCTGACAGATTTACAGCGGTGTACCTTGAAAATTGAATACTGTATTGCATACAGGACGTGAGGATATGCAGAGCCACTAAGCAGATGCGCCATGACGTACCTGCCCTGATTTATAACAGGGTGAAACGTGAGGAAATGTCGAAGCGGGACATTGAAGCAAAGGTAAGGAGCGAGTGAGATCGGGCAAAATATGTAGCAGTTACATGGGGCGATGAAGCATATCTGTGATAATGATACTTCCGGGTTGCGGGAAACCGCAATCCGGTCAATGAAATGACGGTGCAAGACCGATGTGGGCGGTGTAATGAGCTGCCACCTGTATTGCAATTTTTTATCTGCCAATAAAAGTATATCTTGCGTAGGTGTATTTTTACTGGCAGATAATGCCAGCTTTGATTAAACGAAAGGAGCAGGTAAATGAGTAATACTGTAATTGTAAAAGAATGGAAAAAATTCCGCAGATATAAGGACGGGGCAGAATATTATGGCTTTAGCAAAAGTGTATTTGAGCGTTTGGCAAAGGATGCAGGAGCTATTTATAAGGTAAATAAAGTTGTTCTGGTGAACTGTGAACTCTTTGAAAAATACTTAGAGAGTTTTCGGCTTGACTGACGGTAAGTTAAAATATATTTGTATAATTGATAATTTTTGCTCTTGACATTTTTGTCATACAAAAATATAATGGTTATTGAGGAGGAATTAGTATGTCAAAAGCAGGTCGTCCAAAGGCGGAAATAAAAAAAGAAAAGGTAGTAAGTGTAAGAATGAAGCCAGAGGACTATGCAAAGGTAAAAAGATATGCCGAGTCCTCAAACAAAACCGTTACACAAGTGATGCAAGAGGGTGTTACGAAACTTATTGACGAAGATAAGTGACATCAATAAGACTTCTCCATTCGTAAACGAAAGGAGATTTTCTATGGCATCAAGAAAAGACAAGAAGGGTAGAGTGCTTCGAAAGGGGGAATCTTTCAGGATTACAGATGAGATGTATGTCTATACTTATACTGATCCATTCGGAAAAAGAAGATATACATACTCTAAAGATTTGGTTAAGCTTCGTGAAAAAGAAGAACAGTTAAAACGGGATCAGATGGATGGGATTGATTCATATGTGGCAGGTAACGCTGATCTGAATTTTATGTTTGACCGATATATGTCCACCAAAACAGAACTTCGGGTTTCAACCAGAGCTAATTATCTGGAGATTTATGAAAGATATGTCAGGAGTGAATTTGGCAGAAAGAAAATCGGTGAGATAAAATATAGCGATATTTTGTTTTTCTACAATCACTTGATTACAGAAAAAAATCTGCATATTGGAACAATTCAATATCTTCAAAGGCTTATCAGACCTTCCTTAGAAATGGCGGTAAGAGATAACATTATTAGGATTAATCCCGCAAATGGTGTGATACAGCAGATTAAGAAAAAAACACAGAATAGTGGTTCCTATACACGCCATGCATTAACATTGGAACAGCAGAGAGCTTTTTTATCCTTTATTGATGAGAACCCATTGTATAACCGTTGGAAGCCATTGTTTACTGTGCTGATTGGTACAGGATGCAGAATCGGTGATGCTTACGGTAAAATAAGACTAAAGTTAGAACAAATCCAGTAAATACAAGGGT
>CAJUAE010000194.1 GCA_910583965.1 uncultured Lachnospiraceae bacterium | reverse complement strand
TATTTTGGAAGGGGGTGCGTGATAAATAGAAACGTGGGCAAAACAAAGAAATGTATTAAAAATACCATTGCAGTCGGAGCAGGATTTTTCTGTATTTTTAAGGCGGGTGCGGTTAGAGTCCGGCGTGCCAGGAGATGTTTTGGTGGAGGGATTGATAAATGTCAGTCTACTTTCAAGAATTGAAAATGGGGAGAGACCACTTTACAAAACAATGCGAAATCGTCTGTTGGGACGGTTGGGTGTTACACCAGATATGTATGAAAATTTGCTGAACAACGAGGATTATATCACATGGAAGTGGCACCATCATATTTTGTATGCGATTGAGCAGAAAGATTTTCAAAAGGCAGTACAATTGATTCAAGATTATGAGAAACAGGAACCATTAGACGACAAGACAAAACAACAATTTTGTGTTGTGATGTGCGCGGAAGTTTTGAGATTGCAGGGGGCAGACAATGCGAAACTTGCCAGTCTTTATGAGAGGGCGGTATATTTGACAGTACCACAAGTAGAACAGATTTATAATGATGATGTACCAGAAAAGTTATTGTCTGTTTTGGAAGTCAATACGATATTAGAGTATGAATATTACAAAAAATCAAAAGAAAAAAACTTTGTAAAAAAATGTAAGTATTGGATAGCTTATGTGGAGGAATCTTTTTTTGACAGGTTGTCAAAGGTTAAGATTTATCCAAAGATTGTATGGTATTATTTGCGGGAAATGCTATCTGTAGATAGCGAATTAGATCTGCTCGAACTAGAAGATGCGCTACAATATTGCGAGCAGGCAATAGAACTGTTGCGAGATACAAAAAGGGCGTATTATCTAGTGGGATTGCTTGCGTACAAGCAAAAAGTATTGACAGATATAATAGAAAAGTTGATAAAAATGGATAGACTACAGAAGGTAGAAGCATATAAAACACTTTTGCAGGAAAGCATAGAGATGGAGCAACTACTTAAAAATCTATATACTGCGTATCATGTGTCCGAATATATGCAGGATTGTACTTATTTATATAGACAGCGGTGGGTATTTGCAATTGGAGATGTTTTGCGTATTCGCAGAAACATGTTAAGGTTGACACAAGAGCAGGTGTGTAATGGAATTTGTTCGGTTAAATCACTGCGCAGGGCAGAGAAAAAGCAGGTTAATATGCAGCAGGAGCCGTTGGAACAAATATTAAGGCGACTTGGTGTGTCCAAGGAAATTCAAAAAACAGCACTTGTAACAAATGATAAAAGTGTATTGTATCTGAAAAATGAATTGTCAATCTATCGCAATAATCGCGAGACTGATAAAGCTAGAGTTTTACTGAGGCAATTAAGGGATAAAATATGTCTTGAAATACCAGAGAATATGCAGTTTGTAATGGAATGTGAGGCATCATTGGACTGGATGGAAGGAATGATAACAAAAGAGGAATTTGCTGCAAAAGAGGAGGAAGCACTTCGATATACTCTGAAAGCGGATTCGTTTTATGATGCTGAGGAAGTGTATCTTACAGAGACAGAAATGTCTTGTATTTGTAAAAAAATGCAACTGGTAGACACCATAGAGAAAAGAGAATCCATTGCGTTTTTGTTACATTTCTTTGAAAAATTTGAGAAAGAGAATTTGTTGTCAGAGTATATTGCTATGTATGAATTTGTTATGGCAAACGTGACAAATGAGTTGAGTAGTATGGGAGAATATCAGCTTGCAATAGCGTTAGACAAAAAGGTTCTTGGAGAGGTGCTGCGGTGTAGAAGGCTTCATATAGTTAATGTATTACTTTATGATATATGGTGGAGTGATAGAGAACAGAAAATAATTGCAGAGCAAAAGATAGAAATTAAAAAAATGACTGAAAATTTAAAGCAATGTATTATGCTCAGTCATTTTTTTAAAGAAACATATTATGAAAAAGTTTACTTGGATGAATTGCATCAATCAACAACGCTATCATAAGAGGGATAATTATTGCACGGTTTAATTGAAGCCTCTCTATAATAAGTATCTTCTTGTATCATAGCAGGAAGAATGACAAGGTTGTGCTGCATGATAAATAGTAATGCAAACATAATAAATGCTTTTCTTAGATGAATATGGTTCATTTGTAAAATACCTCCATTCGTTTTGATTAAAATTTAGATACTTTTCACTATAAAGAAATAATGGATTGATTACAAGGGACAGAATTGGCAAATATACTTGTCGATTCTGTCCCTTGTTTTATAAGATAATTATTAGTATGATAGCTTCATAAGATAAACACAAATCAAATGTTAAGTGGCCATAACTTAGTGTGGGAGACCATTAATGAAAAGAAAAATAAGAAGGAATATTTTCAGTATCATTATAATAGCTTTTTCGCTGGTAAATTTATCTGGATGTGAGGTGTTTGTTGAACAAGGAAAAGGTTCTAATGGTGAATCCGTGTTGGAGTTACATGGCGGAGTTCATGTTAAGCATGGACGCAATCCAGATATTGAATCGGAATTTGAGCGATATGAGAAAAATAACAGCTTTGTGAAAGATAGTGTAGGATATTCTGATAATATAACTTATCAGAAATGTGAAGAAGGATATAAAATTGAGGGTGACAGGATTCTGTGGGGAGATCATACACTGTGCGAAATGGATTTGGAAAGTAGTGGAACCATTTTTCTAAAAGGTGAAGTGCATGTTGAAAAAGGAAATTATAAATTGCTTAGTATAAATCAAGATGATATTGTTGAAGTACTGGTGGAGGACGAGGAAAGTTTTGATAAAGAGATTTCATTAAACAAAGGATTAAATAAAATTAAGATAGTTGGAAAACCAGTTACATTTCAATCACTAAACCTTATTATTGATATGAATCGTTTAAAGAAAGAAAATATAAAATCTCTTATTGTACTCCAGGAGCAGGTATCTTTGGCTGATGAAAATATTGCACAAGAAACAGAAATAGAAGACATCATTGAGGAAGAAGAATCTTCAAGTATACCAGCGATTGTAAAAAATGACCAACCGTCTGCTAACGATGAAAATATTGCACAGGAGAGTATAGAGATAAAACAAGGGACGGATTCAGAAAAACAAGATGAGATTGAAGAAGGAAGGTTTTCAAGTTTATCCTATTTAAAAATGGGAAATACATTGTTATCTGGAACAGGGATACATTTGAATGGAAAAAAGATACTTGTGGAATTGAATTTGTCTGAAGAAAAGGAATTAGAATTAGACATTGATTATAAAAAGAAGAATGGAAAATGTAGTCTTGTTTTAATAGAAAACAACGGAGAAGAAACTGTGATAGAGGATGATATCTCAAAAGGCAAGAAAACAATCCCATTAAATAGTGGAAAAAATACGTTGATTTTAGATGGGGAAAAGGCCTCTTTCTTATCAATTCAAATAGGAAGTAATGTAGAAGATTTGTGGAATGAATAAGGAGAACTATGGAATGTATACTAA
>CAJUAE010000193.1 GCA_910583965.1 uncultured Lachnospiraceae bacterium | reverse complement strand
AGTGTTATAATAAAGTTGTAACAGGAGTGGCTAATAAGATATAATAAATATAATCAGAAAATAGGTACTTATTATGCCACAAAATTACGCTCCCGAATTTAAAAAGAAGATTGTCCGTCTTCATGAGGAAGAAGGACAATCTTACAAAAGCATCACAGTAGAATATGGTGTATCCAACGCTGCCATCTCTGCATGATGTAAACAATTTCGCGAAGAATGCCAAATAAGCCAGAAGCAAAAGAAGCAACTCTTAAAACAGGTGGCAGAATGGATTTGCCGATATTCTATTCCGCAAATACAGATCAGTGGCTTTTTGCGTCAGTGGGAACCGCCTGTTTTTTCTGGTGAAGGTACCGTGCCAGATACACGAAGGGCGTGTCCGCAATGCTTGTGGCCACAAAAATAATATAGCTGGCGATAGCAATAGAAACCAGTGTCTTTGTATCATAGGTGCCCAAAAATGCGCCCCATGTGAACAGGACTGTGTTTAGAAGCTGGGATACCAGCGTGGAGCCATTGTTCCGAAGCCACAGGAATTTCTTGGAGTCCCCGAACCTGCTTTTGGTGAACGCCCACCATTTATGGTATGCCCACACGTCGAAAAGCTGGACAATGACGTATACAATAATGCCTACCGCCATTAAGCGGGGAGTATTGGAGAAGACTGTGCGGATGGCAGGGGATGCAAAATCATTTTCATTTGGCACATACAGCATCCAAGACTGGCTTAAGAAAATGAAGATGACTGAAGTGGCAATCCCAAGGTAAACCGCAGTCTGGGCGGCTTTTTTCCCATAAAGCTCGCTCAAAATGTCCGTTACCAAAAAGGTTGAGGCAAACAGGATATTGCCCAGCGTCATTTCCATGCCGAAGGCAGTTACCATAATCAAAACTTCAATATTTGCCGCAATAGTAGCCAGCACAGTCCACAAATATAACCCCTGCTCCTGAAACAGCCAGAATAGGAACACGACTGTCAAAAAAGTAAGGAATAAAGATACCAATAAAAGAATTTCATTCTGCATGTTCTACAACACCTCCTACGCCGAAAGCAGTATTTTCCATTAAAATATCTACCCGGCTGTTTTCTATGTATTTTGGATAAAGTTCCTTGGTGAAACTTGCAATGACACGGGGGTCTGGCTTGATGGGCTTTTTGTTTTCCTGCATAATATTGATGCAGACCCGCTCAAAATAGGCAAGGCCAGTTTGGATGTCCCTGTCCATGCTTTCCACAGTCTGGCCGGGAATGCCTTGCAGCAGGCAGACCTCGTCAAAATATTCCGCTAGTTCCTCTGGGGAACGGGCGTCAATGCCTTTATCCAGATAGCTTTCCCGAAATAGGGCATCGAAAGTTTCTACGCCGGTTTTCACCTTCAGTTCAATCCCATGGGCTGCAAAACGCTTGCGGAATGGGGGAATTGCCTCCCGGTGCCGCCAGTGGCACTCAAAATGTACTTGGGTGATATGACAGTCTTTGCAGACTGTTTCAATCAGTGCAAGGGTTTCCTCATCCAAGTCCACAAAGCTGCCGGAATTAATCACCTCAAGCTTATGGTGGATGCCAGTGACTTTTTCAAGCTGTTCCCGGTTCAGGGCAAAATTTGCGCTGCTGTCTGGGGAAAAATCAAGATGGTAGTCGCAAAAGCGGCACCGTCTCCAAGAACAGCCAAGGCCCCGCAGCATTACGATTTCACGGGGATTTTTTTCATTGATGACCGCATAGCGGTTTGGGTTAAAATCTTCCATAGACTTCCTTTCTGTGCATCTAAAAATATGCACAATAAATCTCATTGTTTATCAGTTCTGGATGCAAGAACAAAGTGGGCAAGCCCACATCATTTCCTAGTAACACGGTCTTTCCTATGAAAATCAAGTAAGGAAGGTTTATCTTCCCCTACTCGTGCGCTGGGCACCTGTTAGCTTCTGCTGACAAATTTCACTTGGGTGCCTGTGTGCAATCGAGTAGGAAAGTTTATCTTCCCCTACTCGCCGCGCGACCCGTGCGCCGCTTGAGCAGCTTATTTCCTCTGTACGGGTCTGTGCATAAAAAAAGCACGCAGAACGTGCCCATACAGAAAAACGGCTTTTTCCAGCACAAAGAGCCTGTGCAGAATCCTTCCGTTTTCAAATCCCTAGTTTTGTTTAAAGACAGGATGGTCACGAACTGTCTTATGCAATTTTGTCTTGCCATACCATGCAGGCAGATTGCCTGTCTGCGAGATATTTTACCACATTGGAACTGTATTTGCAAGGGGAAAATTTCCATCACGGTAAACGCATGAATGTCTACTCTCACCCAAATCCTGATTGTGATTTGATGATTTTTAAGGGAAACATTAGCTGTTATATTTTGTTATTAAAATCTCTACTAACCCTTGAAAACACTAAATTTATCGCAGGTGAGCTTTCCCTTATCGTTTCCCTTGTGTTATATCTTCTCACAGGGCATTACGAACCCAGATAAACGAAGCTACGCTCGTGGGAAAAAATGAGGGAAACAAAATCACTTAAATCATTATAACACAAAATATACGCGAATTGGTAAACTGATTGAAATGCTTTCAAAATAACAATGAAAAGAGGACACATAAAAATGAATATGGTTTATGCAACCTACAATATCCACCATAACAGCATTGATGTATATACCTACGCAGGTTATTTCTCGCCAATAGACTGTAATAAAGCGGAAGAAGGATTGAAAACTACTTCCTGCTCTGAATGTGCCTTAAATGCACTGGCAATAGATGAGCCGCTCGGATATGCAAGACTGTATCTTGAAGGAAATATGCAGATGTGGGTGGATGCGGAAGATTCGTTGGAATTATGGTAATCCTTATAAAGAGAGATTTATTTTGTGCCTCTCTTTTTTGTTGAATTATATTTTTTACATTCCGATTCTAATTTTGGAAAATTCAGGTAGCGTTTTCTGCCTGCAAATGGCTCATTAGATATGTATTTTTTATACAATACATTGGCTTTATTGCAAATCACTTCACTATTTGCCTGACACCATTCTAACTCTTGAGCGCATAATTTCTTGTAATATCTGATGTTTTCTCGGTCCCTGTTGAATATAGTTGTATCAACATGCTGTAATTGTTCTTCTTCGATGGGTATCATCAGATTGAAATTTAAAACACCTAATAATTTTCCATTTACTTCAATTTTGGAAAAATCCATAGAATTTTTCATATTCTTATGCTTTTCTTTCGGCGATGAAAGCGGTATGCAGTATTTGTGACTCCCGCAAACAATAACAATTCCTATAAAAACCCTGTTATCCTTTCCAGCCTGTGGCGAAACAGAAAGTACTTTATCATCTATATTGTGTAGATTTCGGATATATTTCATATCCACCTTGTATAATTTAAAATCCGTCTGCATATATCTCCTCGTGAAAATAGCATTACTAGGCAGCAACACATTATGGTCTACGCTGTTGCAATTTCGTATAAAGTGAAAAATGGCTATGCGTTTCCACATAGCCATTTGTGTAGTAACTCCATTAGAGTTGCTAACGCTTTTAGCAGTCCAC
>CAJUAE010000192.1 GCA_910583965.1 uncultured Lachnospiraceae bacterium | reverse complement strand
CTGTCTGTCTGTCTGTCTGTCTGTCTGTCTGTCTGTCTGTCTGTCTGTCTGTTAAGATTGTGTTGCCCTGTTCAACAAATGTCAATAACAAATCTCGATAATACTCATATTGTTTTTGTCTTGCTTCAATTTCTGCTGGTAGACCAATATTTAAATCTGTACAAATAGAATCAAAATTATCCAAAACACTCACTAATCTGTTTTGTACATCCAAATCAGGCAATGGTATTTCAATTTCCTCAATAGCAGGTACACTGGAATGTACCACTTTACTTTTAATTTTTCCCTTACTCTTTTGTTGTTGTGCATTGCGCGTAGAAAGAACATAAGACAAATATTTAGGATTTTGTTTGTGTTTCAGTACAACAATATCACCGCCTGCTAAACATTTATCATTCCCCATATAGGCAGTAGATTTTGCTATATCTTCCACACTTTCGCCTGTTATTGCAAACAGTATGTCTCCATACTCAAAATATTTCGGATTTGCAACATTCTCTATTTTTGTGTGAGATATACACTCATCAAACCAAATATTATACGTAGTGTATATTTCTCCGTATCGAACACATGGAATCCCTTCCGCTGTCACTTGCTCTCGTGTAATCCCTGAACCTCTGTAAATATCTGTTGCAATATCTCGCAATTTAACATTATACCATACCACCCCCCCCGTACCTGTCAAAATTCAAAAGAACATCTCTATAATACTCATATTGTTTTTTGCGACTCATTAGTTCTTTTTTAAGATTTTCCGTAAGTTCTGTAAAATTATCTAAAATATGCACTATTTCACGTTGTACCTCAAATGGAGGAACAGGCATAATATATTCCTCTGTTACAGGAAGTGAAATTTGTGGCAGCGATCCCATTCCAGATGCTGATTCCCTAAATTTCATAATATTATTTTTAAAAAAATAAAAAAGAAACTTTACTTCTACTTCACTTTCTGCTGTATATGCCCACATTTCATTTTTAAATGTAAAAGGTTTATTATAGTAAACAACATCTATTATTCCACGTGACTGCACTAAAACAGACGGAACTCTTGTAATATTAGCATTAGGGATATCTTTCTCATGTGCATTAATAACTGTCTTACCACCTGCAAACACTTTGATTTCTCCATCATCACAAGCAATTTCTTTCATTTTTCCTGCAGTTATAGGTGTTCCTTTTAATCTGGTATAAACCTCTTTTACCTTTTTGAATGATACCCCACTTGGGCAAAATTCTGCAAGCAATTCATCTATTTTATTCATTTACACCCATTTGTCCTTTCTTAACAAAGTTCTTCACAACTTTTTGCTAATTCATTAATAACTTTTTCCATATCAATTGACGGAAGATGAGATGTCACCTCATCCCAATCAATAATTTCATAGTTATAATGAAATTTATCCTTATATTCCTTATAATATGATTCTGCAACATTGCATAGTATCATACATATTCTTCTTACATTCATACTATATTCCCGAATATTCTTATCTCCAAAATTTGATATCGAACTGGAATCTGAATAAATATCAAACGGCTTAGCCTTTTCTATGACTAAAAAAAATGATCAATCGGAAGGTCTGCTCTTAAGCTATCATTATTCATGTTAGGATTCCCCTCATGCAATAATGAACATCTCAAACTATAGATTACTTCTCCTGATAAATATGGCATATTTTCCTTATCCTCTGGATTCTTCTCATATTTCCCTATTTCTTCATCATACCAAGAAATATACCTCCTTCGGCTACTTGGTTCCTCTGGATAAGCGGCTTTTCCACAAATATCAGGTAATGTCAGTGCTGAACTTAATGCCACAAAATACAAATTATTTTCTAATGCCTTTCTTATGTCCTGAACAAGTTGAATAATCATTTTACACCTCTATTTCTGCAATAATTTTATCTATCTCCATCCTAAGTTTTTTTCCATCGCTACAATCTCCTTAATTTGCACATTCAGTTTTACAATATCAATCTTCTCTCTTGTATCCTCCTGCTCCACATAAAATGAAAACGGAAAATTATATCTATTTTCCACAATTTCAACATTTGCTACTACTGCTGCCTTTTATACTCCACCCCATTCGGGTAAAGCTCCTGTATCAGCTCTTCTAACCTATTCATCCGCATCTCCCTTCTTTCCCAACAGTTCCCTGACCATATCGTCAAAGTCAGAGTATATTACCTGTGTCTTGTTGAAAATATCATATTCCTTATGTGCCTTATCCCATGCTTCCTGCCTTGAAACGCTTCCTTTGTTTTTATCCGGTAAAACTTCATATCGGCGGAAAGCAAGAAATTCATTGACGCTGGCTGAAAATTCCTCCATAGTGAACGTGTTTTCACGCTCTATCAAATCCTCTATGTAATCAAAATACCCTGTCACCGCCCGTTCCAACTGACGGATTTGCTTTTCGTCCAAATAATTCTTGGCGATTGTGACATCCGATTTCAAAATACGCCCATCAGGTGAATTTTTCCATGTAGTAAGCCCCATATGCTCTTTTTTATGGTCTGCCTTATTATAAATAATTTCCGCTGCCGTATGCTTCGTAATCGCATAATGAAATTTATTCTGAACCATCGCATAAAACATTTTCGTTGTAGGAGAATCCTTGTCGTAATCAATGCTGCACTCTGCAAAAATATCAGTAATCTGCTGCCAGATACGCCGTTCGCTTGCGCGTATGGAGCGAACTCTCTCAAGCAGCTCTTTAAAGTAATCTTTTTCGAAAGCCGTCTTGCCCTGCTTTAATCGTTCGTCATCGAGAGCAAAACCTTTTATCATGTATTCCTTTAATACCTTTGTTGCCCATATCCGAAAGCCTGTCGCTCTCTTGGAATTGACACGGTAGCCTACTGAAATAATAGCATCAAGCGAATAGAACTGAGTAAGGTAACTTTTACCGTCTTTGGCAGTTGCCGAGAATTTCTCGGTAACTGAATCTTTTTTCAATTCTCCCTCTGAAAAAATATTTTTCAAATGGAGTGAAATATTATCAGAACTACACCCAAATAATTCCGCCATCCCTTTTTGAGAAAGCCATATCGTTTCATCCTTAACAATAACATTTACCGTTATGTCACTATCTTCAACCGCATATATCAAAAATGGAAACTCTTTCATACGCTCTCCTCAATTTCCGCAATAATCTTATCAATTTCCGCCCGAAGCTTTTCTTCTCTCGCTACAATCTCCTTAATTTCCGCATTCAATTTCACAATATCAATCTTCTCTCTTGTATCCTCCTGCTCCACATAGGACGAAACTGAAAGATTATAACTATTATCCGCAATCTTATCATTTTCCACTACTGCTGCATAATATTGCTTGTTCTCTCTTTTCTCATATGCCGTCAAAATATTTTTAATGTTTTCCTCTGTCAGCTTATTATTATTCGTAATTTTCACACATTCCTTAAAAGCATCAATGAATAATGTACTATTTTCCACCTTGTTCTTTTTCAACACCATAATACAGGTAGCAATGCTTGTCCCAAAGAAAAGATTATCTGGAAGCTGTATCACACATTCCACATAGTTATTGTCAATCAGATATTTACGGATTTTCTGCTCCGCACCACCACGATACATGACACCGGGAAAACATACGATAGCTGCCGTTCCATTTGTCGCAAGCCACGACAAGGAATGCATGATAAACGCTAAGTCCGCTTTAGATTTCGGCGCAAGCACACCAGCGGGAGAAAAACGTTCATCATTAATAACCTAAATTCCGCAAAAAATTATAACGAGGCTAATGATTTTAGGCTTAA
>CAJUAE010000191.1 GCA_910583965.1 uncultured Lachnospiraceae bacterium | reverse complement strand
TAATAGGATTGCAACCACATTATTTCAATTTTTAACCAGATAAAGTACTGGAAGATGTGAAATAAGCATATATGTTACTATTCAGCCTAGGACTTTGCAGCATAGTGCAAAGTCCTAGGCTGAATAGTGTAGTGGTTAAGATGCATCAATCTTTATTTGCGAATCCCTTCCAGCACTTTTTCTGGTATCTCAAATTCCACTGTTCCCATATACATGGGTGCCACATCTCCTTCATTAAACGCAATTACCACATTGTTATTTTCATTTAGATAGAAAGAAGTTTCGTCTGTAATCGCCTTAAAATTCCACTTCTCAGTCTCATCATTTAGCCAATAATAAACATTTTCATCCGCCTCCATCTGCTCCTGCATCTGGCGTTTAATTTCGTCGCTAATCGGGGTAATATAATCTGCTCCTTCTTTAAAAATGTCTTTTAACTGTAACCGTTCCCCAGTTTTCAAATCAATGGTATAAAAATAGTTCCACTGATAACCGCTGCCAGCTCCTTGATAGCAGATTAGCTTAAGTGTAAAATACTCTGGTGTGGTCATAAGCACTTCACTTTTCACAATAATATCTTGATACCCTTGTTCCTCTTTTAAATTTGTCTCAAACTCTTTGATTAGACTGTCCGTAATGGATTGAATTTCTGCATTAATTTCTGCTGTAGTGCGCTCTAAATTCTCTTGTACTGTACTGTCTTGCGGCTGTCCGTCAACTTTTTCCTCTGGACGAATTTCAGGCACTTCAATCTCTGCCATATTACGCTCTGTTTCATATTCATAATTACGAAAAGTTACTACTTTTACAAGCTGACCAATCACTGGTATCTGTTCCATTGCATGTGCAATTGTTCCTGATGTGTTAGGCAGCACGATAAAAATTCCTACCACTGCTGCGGCAGCTATCGCTGCAAATTGAATCACTTGATTTTTTCTTTGTCTATTTTGCTCCATTTTTTTAACCTCCTCAATTTTTTGATGCAACTGCCTTACTTGATTCTTTGACATACGCTGACTTAAATATTTTCCTTTTAGATGATGCAGTTCATTTTCTAACAGCTTACTTTGTGTGTCTAAATCATGCTTTTTGTCCACCATAATAATCCTCCTTTTCTAATATTATAGTAATAAATCATGTGTCTTCTCCAAGCGCGAAGCGAAGTTTCTTTAAACTTCGATACAATCTGCTTTTGACGGTATTTTCATTCTCCTCCAAAATATCTGCAATTTCTTCAAATTTCATCTCCTCGAAAAAGCGCAGTATCACAACAGCTTTGTCTTGTTCTGGCAATGTGTCTAATGCTCTCTGCAAATCAATATTTGTACCACTGTCCTCTATAGATTGCAGTTCCTTTCCCATCTCATCTTGTATCTTGTCATAGGAACAATGTTGCGGTTGTTTTAGAGCACGAAAACACTCATTTAACATAATGCGGTACACCCATGTCTGCGCATACGCAGGATTTTTTAGTGTGTCGCTCCCGCGCAGCGCTCTGTACACACCATTTTGCACAATATCATAGGCGTCTGCTTCACTGTGAACATAACTCATTGCAAGACGATAATATTTGTCATACTGTTCTAGCAAAATTTGTTCAACCAGATTCCTGTTTGTATCTTTCTTTTGCTTATTCAAAAATAAATGCAATTTTTTCACCTCCTTGCCGACCATTTTCTTATTAGACCGCCTGCTTTACAAAATAGTTTCATAAAAAATAAAAATTTACCTACTATTGACACGGATTTGCATATGCATTATGATAAACTGGTACTACCAGTTAGGAGATGAAAAAATGAAATATCTAAAACAATTTGCTATTATTCTATTTGTGTCGTTTCTTGGCGAGCTGTTGCATATTTTAATACCGCTTCCAATCCCTGCAAGTGTCTATGGGTTACTATTAATGTTGCTTGCGCTCTGTCTTGGAATCCTTCGATTAGAACAAGTGAAAGAAACCGCTGGTTTCCTAATAGAAATTATGCCAGTTATGTTTATCCCTGCCGCTGTAGGACTTCTGGAATCCTGGTCTGCACTGCAACCAATGATTGTGCCCGTTGTTGTGGTTACGATTCTGACTACAGTAATTGTGATGGGTGTGACAGGGCTGGTTACACAATTTCTAATTCGGAATAAAAATGAAAGGAAAGAAAAATGAAGAATTATTTGGCTGACTCTGTCTTTTTTGGGGCGGTACTTAGTCTTATCGCATATGAAGCAGGGCTGTTGATGAAAAAGAAATTTAAGTTGGCAATATTAAATCCACTGTTAATTGCAACTGTCTGTGTTATGGTAGTTTTATTATTATTCAAGGTAGAATATCAGCACTACAATGAAGGGGCAAAATATATTAGTTATCTGTTGACCCCCGCAACAGTGTGTCTTGCAGTTCCACTTTATCAACAACTTGAACTGCTGAAAAAAAATTTAAAAGCCGTAGCTGGCGGCATTACTGCTGGCGTTCTTGCCAGCCTTATCAGTGTCTTATTATTGGCAAAACTGTTTTCTCTTAGTCACGAACAATATGTAACACTACTTCCTAAATCCATTACCACTGCAATTGGAATGGGTATCTCGGAAGAATTGGGCGGCATACAGACAATTACAGTCGCTGTCATTATTGTAACTGGTATTCTTGGAAATGTAATCGCAGAATTTGTCTGCAAATTTTTTCGGATTGAAGAACCAATTGCAAAAGGATTGGCGTTAGGTACTGCCTCCCACGCAATTGGTACTGCAAAAGCAATGGAACTTGGAAAAATTGAGGGCGCGATGAGCAGTCTTGCAATTGCTGTTGCTGGACTCCTAACCGTTATTGGTGCTTCTGTGTTTGCAAATTTTATGTAACTTCGCTCACTTTAGCCACACCCAAATCAAGAGCAGGAAACTTAGCACTTCTTTGCAAAACAGCCTTGACTGCAAGCGGTTAGAATTATTTTTCACACAAATGACTGCACGTGGAGGATTCCGTCAATGAATGAAACAAAAGCATACTATTTCGTAATAGAATATATTCAAACACTTGTTCAACAAGGTAAAATTTCTTTTGGCGGGAAACTGCCTTCAGAGCGGCAACTAGCAACCACCCTTAAACTAAGCAGAAATTCTATTCGGGAGGCGCTTCGCAGTTTGGAAAATATGGGAATTGTCGAGAGCCGACACGGGCAAGGAAGTTTCCTTGTCAATCATATTAGCCAAAGTCTTGGCAGCACTATTTCACTGCTTCTTTTTATGAACGAATGCAATAACCAAGAAATCAGTCAACTCCGACGTAGCATTGAAATCAGCGCTTATCTACTTGCCATAAACCAAATCCAAGACACGCAAATTCGCGAGCTTTCCCACTGTTTTGATGCACTGAAAAATAGCAGTTTGGACGAGCGCGCAAAACTAGATAAACATTTTCATGACACATTAATTCAATTTTCTGGAAATCGCATGTTTATCTTATTAAACGAAACATTATCCCAATTATTTGAGCATACTATACAGACACAACAGGCACAACTATCTTCTAAAGCTTGGGAACAACTTTTGTCATATCATGCGCAAATCTTGTCTTGTTTTACATTACGGGCAGCAGAAGAAGGGATTCTTGCAATTACAAAACACTATAATTTTCTTGCAGAAGAAGGCACTCACTTCTAAACCGAGCACATAAATACAATTTTGTCTCAGCAGAAGTACAATCTCAATCAATATAGATATATCGCAGCCTAAACGATTACTATTTCTTAAGAGATTTTTAATGGTATGTTTACATTGTTTGTGGTAGAATTATGCATTAAATAAACTTA
>CAJUAE010000190.1 GCA_910583965.1 uncultured Lachnospiraceae bacterium | reverse complement strand
AGGTGGCATAGCTTCCAATGATATGCCTGTTTTTAGTATGCGAAGTATGAGTTATAAGTTATTGAGGTGTGAATTATAACAGATTTTGCACACAAAATGCTAAAAGGCAAGCATTTTGGCGCATGATTCCCACTACTTTGGCGCGGGTGTGAAAAGTAACACAAATTATTCTTTAATAATTCCTTATCCAAAATTTATTTTTATTTTCTATGTACCTGTGGTATAATCAAACTATCTATGATACTGTTTGGCAGTATAAAAAACATAGCAAACTATATCACCATAACAGATAACCGATTAATAAACTTTTAGAATCTTTTTGTATCGAATGTTGTAAAATTTTAAAAAGTGCATACGTTTATAAGCCATTTGCAGCACATATATTGATTTCATTTGTGCAGATCACAGAAAATCTAATGAAAAAACAGATTCAAATAAGATTCAAAAAGTGATATTAAAAACAAGGAGGGAAAACATGGGAAGATTAGATGGAAAAGTAGCTGTAATAACAGGCGGAAACTCTGGTATTGGAGCTTGTGCCGCAGAACTTTTTGCAAAGGAAGGGGCCAAAGTTGTTATTTCTGCCCGGCGAGTAGAGCAACTTGAGGCAGTCGCGAACAAAATCAAATCTGCTGGCGGAGAAGCACTAGCTGTACCTTGCGATATTTCTGACAAGGCACAATGTAGTGCAGTGATTGCTAAAACACTTGAGACTTTTGGCACTATCGATATCTTAGTGAACAACGCTGGCGTTGTTGACAACGGTATTGAAGCGATTGAAAAAGTAACTGACCAGACAATTGACACGCTAATTGACATCAATACAAAAGGGACTCTTTATATGACAAGAGAAGCAGCAAAGATTATGGTCGAGAAAAAAGCTGGTTCTATTGTAAATGTTTCAAGTGTTGCAGGCTATACAGGAGGTGGCGGTGTCGCTTATGTGGCAAGCAAGGCTGCAATAATTGGCATGACAAAAAATATCGCTATGCGTTGCGCCAATGTCAATGTACGTTGTAACGCCCTCTGTCCTGGAAGTGTTGTAACTCCAATGACAATGGGTATGAAAAAAGAAAACCTTGATCCAGATATGATAAGTGCAATGTCAAAACATGCTGACTTATCTCTACCTGCTTGTATGCCCGAAGAAGTTGCCAATGCAATTTTGTTCCTTGCAGGCGATGAATCCTCTGCTATTACAGGGCAGATTATTGTTATTGATCACGGTGCTGATTTATAATCAAAAAAATTTTAACTTTTTTTGATTTTTCTCTTGCGAACTCTGCCGAAATATGATATTATAATTTCTGTCGTTATGATGTATCATTCAAAACGCCGGTGTGGCGGAATGGCAGACGCAGCAGACTCAAAATCTGCCGGGGGCAACCTCGTGCCGGTTCAAGTCCGGCCACCGGCATTCAAAGATAGCATTGAAAATTGTTAAACAATCTTCAATGCTATTTTTATGCACAGACCCGTGTAGAGGAAATAAGCTGCTAAGGCAGCACACGGGTCGCGCGGCGAGTAGGGGAAGATAAACCTTCTCTACTCGATTGCACAGACCCGTGTAGAGGAAATAAGCTGCTAAGGCAGCACACGGGTCGCGCGGCGAGTAGGGGAAGTAACCTTCTCTGCTCGATTTTTTAGAAAAATAGTATAATTAATTATCCATAACTGTAATATCCACAATTACGGGAACCCTAAATTGCTCTATCCCTGTTTTGTCATCTGTCACTACCAAATAATATTGCTTATTTTTGTCATACTTTTGATTCTTAAAATGAAATCGTATGCGAAAGATTCTTTTGGTAGAATCTAGCTCATGGTTATCTGCCACATGAACAACTTCATTAGAAATACGCTCATCTTCCTCAGACACAAATACCATTCGATATGTTGCTTCTCTTGCTGTATCACTCACTGGTTCAGATTGAATAAAATCTATATTTATAATAAAATTTGTTATCTTCCGTATAATACTTACAACATTAATCGACACAGTTTTTGTTTCTACGTGTCCACGCTCCATCTTTATATCCAGCACTGGAATCATCATTTCTTGTGGAGAAGAACCACCATGTACATAATTCTGTCCTCCTCCATTAACCTTAAACACACTGCTATTAATAGGAACCGTCACAATCTTATCATCTTCGGTTCCAAGAATTGAACCCAAACTAATATTTTGTACTCCATCTTCCTTGATTGCCTCTTTAGAAACAATATACCGACGATTTACCCACGATTTAATTTGTTTTCCCTTACCATTTACACCTCCAATCTTATCACTCTCATCAATTTTATCTCTTTTATATAGAAATCCATGATCTGCGGTTACAATAAAGCGGTAAGTGTTTGCATTTGTTGAAATTCTGTGTATCAACTCCATCACTTCACAAATTGCATCTTCACAAGCACAAAATACCTCATCTTCTGTATTTGCCTTATCTCCTCTCGCATCTATCTGATTATGGTAAATGTACACAACTTGTTTTCCTGTAAACATCTCTCTAAGTGCTGCAATCTTTAACTTTTTAACATCATCAAACTGTACACACACAGAATCCTTGCAATACGCTTGTAATATTTTCTGTCGCTCCGACAAATCATTACATAACACATTATCTGCATAAACCTCATAATCATCTTTTATTACCAAAGATTTGTGTGGTAGCAATGCCGCCATTCCAAGCCTTGTATAAGATGGCAATACCCCCATCATTGCCGACAATTTGACAGTACATCTTGGATTCTTATTTAATCTCTGAAATAGCTCCCACCCAACCTCATAGCGCATGGCATCTGAGACAAGAACTACTGTTCTCTCTTTTGCCTGATTTACAAAATGATTATAAAAATTTCTCTGAAGCGGCAGAATAGAAAACCATTCTTTTTTCGTAAATGCTTGATTCCATTTTGGAAGAAGGTCATTTAAATATTCATTTGTATAAATATTTTCAATGAGTGTTTGCAATTGTTCATACACTCCAATGTCTTCCATGCGGTCATAATAAAAATAAAATTTTCGGTATGCAAAATCTATCAAACAGTCTTTTTCTTGATATCTTTTCACAATTGTTTTTATGTCAATATCACTGTCATAATTTGCAGCTTCTACAATAGAATATGCATTCTGCAACATATTGTAGGCGTCTTTGTACTTCTCACCAAAATGCATCTTACAACGCATAGCACAAAGCTTGCAGAACGCTATGTCATCTAGCTTTGCTCCGATATCCTCTGATGTCAATCTCTCTACCATCCATCTTAAAATCATTTCATCAAAATAGGAAAATGTATCGCAATGCACAATATCATCTGGATTATATTTTGACAGACTCTCCTCTACTTTTAATCTACATGCTATATCATAAGACAATCGGTCATAATCCTCTCTGTAAAACATATTGTTCATCAAATTATCAAGAAATGCAATAATAGTCCCCTGTTTCATAGAAACAAAACT
Source organism: uncultured Lachnospiraceae bacterium (assembly GCA_910583965.1). Classification (GTDB taxonomy): domain Bacteria; phylum Bacillota; class Clostridia; order Lachnospirales; family Lachnospiraceae; genus COE1. The sequence continues at coordinate 347 of CAJUAE010000190.1, read as the reverse complement.
TCGCCACGCCTTGGGAATCCCTCCTTGAAGATATCGGTCTGTATAAGTTACAAATAAAGTCTCTATCAACCTCTCTAATGTTGGTTTTGCATCAACATAACCAAACTGTTGCTCGCAAAGTCTCCAAAATGCTTCAAGAAGGTCATACTTTTTCATTTCTTCAAGATATTTATTTTCTTCAATATTCTTCTCCAATATAACAATTCGTAAAACCTCCTCAAAGGAGCAAGTTCTTGTTTTACAAAGAACACTAAGTAATCCAACAACAATATTTTCCTCGTTGAAATTCTCTATTTCTAAATCATAAAAATACTGTGTTCTTTCTTTATTGGCAAAAAATTTAATAT
>CAJUAE010000189.1 GCA_910583965.1 uncultured Lachnospiraceae bacterium | reverse complement strand
CAGAGATAGAAACGGAGTTGTTGGGAGAAAGTTCAGGATTGGAACCAGAGATAGAAACAGAGTTGTCGGGAGAAGGTTCAGGATTGGAGCCAGAGATAGAAACGGAGTTGTCGGAAGAAGGTTCAGGCGGGCAGAGTCCAGATTCAGAGGAAGAATCTGGCAGTCCAAGTACTGATGAAAACATGGAGATAAATCAGGCAGGATTAAGTTCTGATGTCCAAAGCGAGGAAAGTACTGAAAATCCTGACGGGGTAGATTCAGGCGGGAAGCAGGAGGAGCAGGACGCAGATGAGTGAGAGGATAATAAAGGGATATTTTCTGCGTGTCAGCGATGAAGGTATGCAGTTTAAGGGATATATGGCGGAGTTTGTGGACACGCTGGAGTATCTTCAGGAATATGTAGATGGGTATATTGATGTGCTCAGCCTGAATGATGAGATAGATTTGGTCATTAATGATGAGGGAAAGATACATAATCTGCCCACAAACCGCGCCTGCATTGGAGATAATGGCGGAGTTTATGATTATATATGTGGCAATATCCTCTGCCTGCGTCATGATTCTGACGGTAATTTTGATTCCATCTTGGAGAGCGACATTCCTCTAATAGAGAAAAAGCTGATACCATTAATGTCTGTGGACACTGTTGAAGACAGGATTATCTATACCATGATAAATGCAAGGGTTCTGCCAGAGTATGAGGAGGAGCGTTGAGATGACGGACATTGAACGGTATCGCAGGCTGTATCCTAAAGGGAGTAAGCTGGAACTGCTGAGTGATTTGGACGACCCATATACGCCAAAGCTTGCAGGCGACATTTTTACGGTTGATATGGTTGATGATGCAGGCAATATACACGGTTCTTGGGCTTCAGGCGGTTCTCTGTCGCTTATAATAGGGGTAGACCAGTTCAGGCTGGTGCGTTAACGGTTAAAATCACCCTGATGGTATCGGGGTGGTTTTTTCCATGTAAGGCAGTATTTTGTAGATAAAAGTTGAAATATGTATTGAAATTATAATTCATTTGAATTATAATATTGGAGAATGATGCCAGTTATGGCAGCATAGGGGTACTGAAATAATATTTTTTAGGAGGAATCAAAATGATAGTGAAGAAGTTTTTAAAAGGTTTCATGGCAGCGGCATTAGCTGTCACAATGGCGGTGACGCCAGTATCTTCGGTTAAGGCGGCTGAGGTAACAGTAACAAGCGGAGCATCTACGTATACGTTTTCACAGGAGCCAGCGGCGGCGTTTTTGATAACAGGGCTTTCTCGAACAAGTTTTGATGGTGCTTTCTTTCTTCATACATATGAAGCTGATGCCTATAACAATGTAGCTGATAATATTAATAAGATTATTTTTTACTGTGTACCTGTTGGTACTCAGATTTCATCCCCAAATAATTTTTGTGTATATGATAGGTGTTCTATATTTTCTTCATCAAGTGCAATATTTTCTATGAATATCCTAACGTATCAAGTAGGCGAATCGCTGTCTGTGTCTGAATACTATCATTTAAGGGAAGGTTTTGTAAATACTCAGGTCATTCAGCAAGAATATCTTCAAGGGGATACATTAATAATGGTAACAAGCTGTCAAGAAGGTGATGATTTTAATATGGTTCCTGAAATCTTTGCAGGAATGAGCTGTTCTGTTGTTCAGATTCCTGTAGCAGACGCTCTTGCAATGGATAATGCAAACATTCAGCTTGATACAGCCAATACACAGACAGCCGAAGCACAGGCACAGGCAGCACAACAGGCAGCACAGCAAGCGGCAGACGCACAGGCAGCAGCTCAGGCGCAAGCAGAAGCACAGGCGGCAGCAGAAGCGCAAGCACAGCAGGCGGCAGAAGCAGCACAAGCACAGGCACAAGCAGACGCATTGGCAGCACAGCAGGCAGCAGATGCAGCAGCACAGGCACAGATAACAGCACAGCCAGCCAATACAACCGTGTCACAGGGTACATACACAGTAGAGGCAAACGACAACCTTTGCAAGATTGCCCAGAAAGTATATGGTGATAGGAAGGCATGGAGAGAAATCTATAAGGCGAATCCTACAATAAAAGATGACTACGTTATTTATAAGGGACAGGTTCTTGTAATCCCAGCAAGATAAAAAAGGGTATCCCTAAGTTCAGGTCTTTGAGAACTTAGGGGTACTTTTATGTTTTGAAAAAGTATGAGGAGGGCAAAGAAAAGTGTATTGTACAAAATGTGGTACGAATAATGAGGATAATAATGTATTCTGTAAGAATTGTGGCGCAAAACTGGTAAAGCCAGCAGTAAACAGTTCAGTTAGTTCTGTACCATCCAGTCAGGATACATCAGCCAGTTCAGGGGCGGCTCAGGCACGTAAGCCAGTAAATAGTGTGCTGTTCGCAGGAATTGCAGCAGTAGTGATTCTGATTATTGTGGTTGTTGGGGTACTGATGAATGCTGGGAAAGGCGGAAAGACTTTACTTGAACGAATAGAGCTTGGAAAAACGAGTCTTGTAGATGTGGAAAAGTATTTCGACAAGAATAATCTGGGCAGTACTTGGGGAAAAGAAAACACATGGTATGGAGCAGATAATGGTATATGGCTTGAAGTGCCCGATTGGAATGCGACAGGCTGGGGAGTTGACGAAACTATGCTATGGAATAATCAGAATATTTATGATAGATTTCTAATACATAATGATTTAAGTGATACTTTGTGGGGAGCTGATTGTGATTATTTTTTGGCAATGTCAGGCAGGGAAGACGATAAAGATAAAGAGCGAAAAGTCTTATTTATGGCAGGTATTGTTCAGGTGGATGGAAGTGCAGGAGAACGAGAATTTCGGCAGAATTTAAATGAATACTTAAAAAAGCATCAGAAGATGGATTTGGAAAACCAGAAGTACACAGATGGTGGAGAAACCGATTTTGTGTTTTATCCTTTGGAAACAATCACCATGAATGGTGAAAAAGTATTACTCTGTTTAAATTGCAATTATGGTTTTATGGATGAAGGAATTATTCTGCTGGCACTATATGCAGAACCATACTATACAGAAAAAGCATTAAATACAATAATAAAAGAAGATGTTAAAAGCTTTTCTAATGGGTGGGTAAATTTTTATGATGATACAATTCTTGCTCATGTGAGGTGGTATTATTTGTTAGCTTTGAGCAAGATGTATCCTGTATTTCACAAAACAGAACTTGAGGCAATAAAGAAAGAAGCACCAGACTTTGTTTGTTCGGCTATTGGTACAGAAGAAGACGATTTAGAAGCATTATCGAATGGTCTTGTTATACAGAAATGTAATTCAGATAAATCAAACATTGATATCCCTGAATCAATACATGGTTATCCAGTTAAAGAAATAGCAGATGGTGCATTTTCAGACTGTATTAATTTGAAAAGTATTAAGATTCCTGACAGTGTAACTGATATAGGCAGAAATGCCTTTTCAGGTTGCAGCAGTCTGACAGAGGTTACACTTCCTAATGGTATAACAGAGATTAAAGGCGGTACATTCTCAGGCTGTAGCAGCTTGACAAATGTGAAAATTCCAAGTGGTGTAACAATTATAGGCGATAAGGCATTTCAGAATTGCGGAAGTCTGATAAATATCAATATAGAAAATAATATCACAATTATAGCGGATAATGCATTTGATGGCTGTGATATACTGGTATGTGAGGAGTTGAATGTTAGGTTTCCGAATGCAGTACCCAAGCCTGCTTGGTTGGAGGCATATAGAATGTATGATAGTGGTGATAAAATGTGTTTAATGAACTTTAATCATACTAGTACGCCTTATTTGGTAATTTGTGATATGATTTGTGAATGTAAAATATATTAT
>CAJUAE010000188.1 GCA_910583965.1 uncultured Lachnospiraceae bacterium | reverse complement strand
GTTCAGCCAGAACACAGTCAGACCGACAAATCATACCCACTCGAAATGTTACAGGGAATTATTTTTCCCTTATTTCGTCAAACAGACTTAACTGCACATAGTTATTTTTTTCTTCAAAGGTGTTTAGATATTCAAATATCTGTCTGTTATCATGCACAATGCCTTTTTCTGTGCATATTTGATGAAACAATCTCATTAAGCTGCTGTTCCTTGGACTATTCAGCTCATATTGACTGCCAAAAGTACGTATATACTTTTCTTTCATGTGTGGGAATAATTGGTCTAATTGCTTGTAAAAATATTCCCGGCTTCCCTCGCGCAAAGTCATTCCCATGCCGAAACAGATAATGCCATATACTTTTGCCTCAATACAGTAATTCAAAATACCCATTATATTTTCTTCCGTATCATTGATAAATGGAAGAATGGGGCATAGCCATACAACAGTCGGAATACCTGCATTATGCAGTTCCTTTAACACTTCAAAGCGTTCTCGTGTCGTACTGACGTTTGGCTCCAGCTTTTTGCATAAACCTTCGTTGTAGGTAGTTAACGTCATTTGTACCACACATTTTGTTTTCGCATTGATACGTTTCAGCAAGTCTAAATCTTTCAAAACCCGACTTGATTTTGTTATCAATGTAAAACCAAAGCCGTACTGCTCCGCCAATAATAGTGCCTTTCTGACATTTCCAATTTCACTTTCAAGAGGAATATAAGGGTCTGTCATAGAGCCGGTGCCCAACATACACTTTGTACGTTTCCGTTTTAGTGCGTTTTCTAATAACTCAATCGCATTTGCTTTAATTTCAATGTCCTCAAAATCATGTTCCATATGGTAACATTTACTTCTGGAATCGCAGTAAATACACCCATGTGAACAGCCACGATACAAGTTCATTCCATTTTTCACTGATAAAATTCCCTTTGCATGAACATAGTGCATTATTTTGTCCTCACATAGTATTACTTGACCGAAAATCGCAAAATGGTCTTGAGCTTGCTTTTTTCCACTCTGTTTGCATTATTCAGATAGATTTCACGGTGACAGCTTTTGTCGCGTTCCAGATTGTTTTTTTTCGCAAACTGCGTCATTTTCTCAAAAGAAGCAGGTTCATCATCGAACGCCCCGATATGCAAAATTTCGATACATTTCCCGTCCTGCATGGTATCAAAACGGATTTCCTCATACAATGGATTCGGCTTTTTCTTTTTCACAGCTTCCATTGCCTTACATACCATACTTTCGGTAATAAAATCCGGCTGACGTATCATAATGGTGTATTCCAGTTCATCTTTTACAAGATCATCACCCTGCTTTTGTTTCCATACCCCCTCCAGAGGATAGACAGAAAAGTCATGCACTTCTCTCGAAACGTCAGCGTTGTTTGCAGCCGCCTTAAATCCCATTTTTATGGCATAAGCCAATGCGTACAATGCGGCAACCCTGTCTGAAAAATCCTCGTGGTTTGGATTTCCCTTTCCGTCTATCATAATGTAGTTCTGTATAGGTACAATAATCATAGCGGGGATTTGCTTCGCAGCATAGAACCCTTTCTCCTGCTTTTTCCATTCGTGCTTCATCAATATGCACCTCCTGTTTTTAAGCTAATGATACAATATATAACTTGCAAGCTAATGTCAGGTTACATATTTTTTCTGCATGGCAGCTAATTTATTTTTCACCTGTTCACGAATATTTTCTGGTTCAACAATTTCCACGCTATCCGCAAACGAAAATAAATAACTGTATAGTGTATCGCTGTCAGGCAAATTCGTCCGAACATACAAGTTCCCTTGCTTGTCCTCTGTAACGCCCTCTGCAAATTCATCATACACACGAAAAGCCATGTCTTGATCAAATTTCAGTGTTACTGCTATAGCATTCTGAATATCCATCTGCTTTCCGATGGAGCATGTTGACGGGATTTCACGGGAATAAACCTCGGCTTGTATCTCCATCTCCTTTATCCGTGTCAATTTGAAAAAGCGGTAATCATTACGTATAAGACAGAAGCCATACAAATACCAGTCTTTACTCTTAAAGACTAACTTCAAAGGTTCCACCCGCCGCTTTGTGCTTTCTCTATTACTGCTAAAATATTGAAAAGAAATGACGTTGCGGCTAAAAATAGCACTCTTCATCAACTGAAAAATATCTTGACTAGGATTGCGTTTCACCCAATTAGAAAAATCCACCTCAATCCAATTTGTATTTTTTGTCTGAAACAGGCTTCCTAACTTTGTAAGTAACTCATCGGAGTTATTTGGTTCTGTTGCGATAATGCCTTGTAAAGCCATCAAAATCTGTTCTTTTTCCCTTGTAGATAACAATGATTTATCCAGTACAAAATTATCAAGCAACGTAATGCCGCCACCCTTGCCCTGCATTGCATAAACAGGAATACCCATGCTGCTGATAATATCTATATCTCTGTATATTGTCCTTACAGACACCTCGAATTTTTCTGCAAGTTCGGGTGCAGTCGATTTTCCTTTATCCAAAAGATAATAGATAATCCGAAACAATCTGCTTTCCTGCATGAATCATCACCTCTGCTTTTCATTGTATCACATAAAACATGACAAGTAACTGGGAAGTTCCAAAAAGCGGATAGAGAGGAGCTGGCGAAGCACGCCAAAACGACAAAAATCCCATTGCCCTTCGCGATGGGATTCCTGAAAATTTATTCAACTGTAATCACTACAATCTTCACGGCTTCACTTGGGTGTTCCTCATCAAAATCAATCAGCCCCCGGTAACTAACCTCTACTTTATCGCCCACGGCAATCGAGAGATCTCCTTCTGGTTCCCGAGCGTTCTCCGTGGAAAATCCTTCTAGTATCTGGGCATTTTCCGTGGAAAAATAATAGAGCATGTCATCGTCCGGGTTTTTGATTGTGATTGTGCTGCCTTCATACTTTTCAACAATCCCGGCAATGGGATCGCACACTGTGTTTTCTTCGGCTTCTGTAATCTCCGGCTTTGGCAGTTCCACATCATTCGTTTCTGCCGTTTTCGTATCTGCAATTTCTTCCTTTTCCGTTTCCTGCCGGAAATCAGTCTCTACAGATACGCCATCTCCTTTTGATTCTGATGAGCAGGCGGTCGTTCCCATTGCCAAAGCAATCATAGACATCAGTATCAACTTCTTTTTCATTATTTTTCTCCCATATTCTAAAAGAACCGTATTTCTGTGGCATGAAATTCATCATTTACAAAACTGCCTTTCATCTCAACAAACATATGTTTATTCAAATCTTGGAATCCGGCTTCTTTGTATTCATGACTTTCTTCATCTTCATCAATGTTTCTCCTATAAAAAACGGTATCCTCTTCAAATATTACATGAATCAGCTGGGAATCAGGAAGATCAGCGTCAGAGCTTGGAGAACTGTATATTAAGGAACCATCTTCTGAAATTTTTACTTTCCTTTCCACAATGAAAAATGAATCCTCTTCTATCTTCCAAACTTTTCCAAGGAAATCCGCATTAACAGCGGCGGCAATATCCGGTTCTAAAACCTGCCATTTTCCCGATGTATTTTCCTGTGACTCTGCCGTGTCTTTGTCATTATCTTTTAATGGCGTGTTAGTTTCTTCTTCCGGCAATATTTCACCTGACTGGGCTTCTTTTGTTTTAACAGTCGGTTCTGTAGCGGAACCGCAGCCTACGGCTGCTATATTCAATATACAGACAGCGCCGAATAAGAGTATTGCTTTTTTTAATTTCATAAGTACCTCCTGTTTCTCATCATAGAAATAATAGCTATTATAATCTGCCCGAATCCTTCAATCAACCCGTTTGTTGCGAAATGCTATCTGGATGCTGCGAATGTCTGTGAACTGTTTCCTTGCCCGCTTTCGAAGCGTAATGTATTTTCACAGTATCATACTATTTGTGCGTCTGCTAATTCCATAAACAAGGATAATTCCTGTTATG
>CAJUAE010000187.1 GCA_910583965.1 uncultured Lachnospiraceae bacterium | reverse complement strand
GGTTATAAGGTATCTTTAACAGAATACCTTTTGACCCTCAAATCATATAATAGAATGGAGGACATTTTATGAGTAAAGAAGAAACAACAGTGTTTATCTCTGATGCGGACCAGTATGTATTTGGCCAAGGTACACATTATGAGATATACAAAAAGTTAGGTGCACATTTTTGCAAAAAGGGAAAAAAAGAAGGCGTGTTTTTTGCAGTGTGGGCACCAAACGCAAAAGAGGTCTATGTAATTGGAGAGTTCAATGACTGGAGTGAGAGTGCATCGCCGATGGAACGTCTTGGTGAAGGTGGAATTTATGCCACATTTGTCGAGGATGTGAAAGAAGGTCAGATGTATAAGTATCTGTTGGTACTATCAGATGGCAGAAGACTTTACAAAGCAGATCCATACGGTAATTATGCAGAGATGCGGCCGGGTACAGCATCCCGTGTGTTTGATTTGAACCATTTTAAATGGACTGATAAAAAATGGATGACAGAACGTGAAAAGAAAGATATGAACAAAGAACCCATGTCAATATACGAGTGCCATATTGGTTCTTGGATGAAGCATCCCGACGGAACAGAAGACGGGTTCTACAATTATCGTGAATTTGCAGACCGAATTGTAGAGTACTTACAGGAGATGCCTTATACACATATTGAATTGATGGGAATTGCAGAGTTTCCGTTTGACGGCTCTTGGGGATATCAGGTGACAGGATACTATGCCCCGACATCAAGATATGGAACACCAGATGATTTTCGGTATTTGATTGACTTGTTGCATAAAAATGACATTGGTGTCATTCTTGATTGGGTTCCGGCACATTTTCCTAGAGATGCGCATGGCCTAAGTGAATTTGATGGAACATGCCTTTATGAGCATCCAGATAAGCGTCTTGGAGAGCATCCAGATTGGGGCACTAAGATATTTAATTACAGTAAAAATGAGGTGAGAAATTTCCTCATTGCCAATGCACTGTTCTGGATTCGCGAGTTTCACATTGATGGATTGCGTGTAGATGCAGTGGCATCTATGCTTTATCTGGACTATGGCAAACAGGCAGGACAGTGGGTGCCAAACAAATATGGCGGACATGAAAATCTTGATGCAATTGAGTTCTTTAAGCATTTGAATTCTGTAATTCACGGTGCACATCCAGGTGTTATGACAATTGCAGAGGAATCCACTGCATGGCCAAAAGTCACAGCAGAGCCGGAAGACGGTGGACTTGGATTTTCCTTTAAGTGGAATATGGGTTGGATGCATGACTATTGCGAATATATGAAGCTAGACCCCTACTTTAGAAAAGATAATCATTATCGCTTGACTTTTGCAATGAGTTACAATAGTGCTGAGAACTATATCTTGCCGCTCTCACATGATGAGGTGGTACACTTGAAGTGTTCTATGGTCAATAAGATGCCCGGCTATGAGATTGATAAGTATGCAAATCTAAGAAATCTCTATACCTTTATGTTTGGACATGAAGGAAAGAAATTGCTGTTTATGGGACAGGAGTTTGGACAGGAACGCGAGTGGAGTGAAGCAAGAGAATTGGATTGGTTCTTACTAAAAGAGCCGTTCAATAAGGGAATGAAAGACTATATGAGCGCGCTTTTGAACATTTATAAAAAGAGTCCATGTCTCTATGAGATTGACAATGATTGGCTTGGTTTTGAGTGGATGAATGCAGATGATACAGAGCGCAGTATTTACAGTTTTGTCAGAAGAACAAAAGATGGCAAACAGCACATGCTTTTTGTAATTAATATGACACCTGTAGCATATCCAAAGTATAAAGTAGGTGTTCCTATGAATACACAATATAAATTGTTATTGAACTCTGATGACAAGAAGTTTGGTGGAAATGGTAATAAGATGCCTAAAACAATTAAGGCGAAGAAAGGGTTATGTGATAACAGAGACCAATATATTGCATTTCCACTACCGCCACTGACAGCAGTAATCTATACCTTTTAAAGTTGTGCAAAGGAAAGATATATGTTCAGTATCGCAATTTTCTAATCGAGTCATAAAATAAAGGGCTGTTGCAAAATTGGCAGTTCCACAATATATGGTTAGGATATCTCGGATATCTATATTATATATTGTGTGAATCGCCATTTGCAACAGCTCCTTTTAGATGCGTGTGCTCCACTGAGAACAATCCCAAATGTCAGAGACGAGACCATCATAAAATTCAGGCTCGTGGCACACCATTAAAATACTGCCTTTATATGCAGTGAGCGCGCGTTTGAGTTCTGATTTGGCATCGACATCCAGATGATTTGTAGGCTCATCTAAAAGCAAAAGATTGGTTGGCTTGTTGATAAGTTTGCACAGTCGAACTTTTGCCTGCTCACCGCCACTTAATACTTTTACTTTGCTTTCAATATGCTTGGTGGTCAGACCACACTTTGCAAGTGCAGAGCGCACTTCATATTGTGTTAAAGAAGGAAATGTATTCCAAATTTCTTCAATGCAAGTAGTTGTGACTGATTGGTCCATCTCCTGTTCAAAATATCCAATTTCTAGGTAATCTCCTAATTCAACGCCGCCATTTAAGGGACGAATTAGTCCTAAGATGCTTTTTAATAGAGTGGTTTTGCCAATGCCATTAGCACCTGTGAGCACAATTTTCTGTCCGCGCTCCATAGAGATATCAAGTGGTTTTGACAAGGCTTCGTCATAACCAATAACAAGGCTTTTGGTTGCGAAGACAAATCGTCCGCTAACGCGAGCTTCCTGAAAGCAAAACACGGGTTTTGGTCTTTCCTGAGCAAGTGTAATCACATCCATCTTGTCCAGCTTTTTTTGACGGGACATTGCCATATTTCTAGTAGCTACGCGCGATTTGTTTCGCGCCACAAAGTCTTTCAAATCTGCAATTTCTTTCTGTTGTCGATTGTAAGCAGCCTCAATCTGTGCTTTTTTTACTGCATAGACTTCCTGAAATTTATCGTAATCCCCAACATAACGCATCAATTCGGCATTATCCATATGATAGATAATATTGATGACACTGTTTAGAAAAGGAATGTCGTGAGAAATTAAGATAAATGCATTTTCATATTCCTGTAGATATCGTTTTAGCCATTCGATATGATTGGCGTCAAGATAGTTGGTTGGCTCATCTAAGAGCAGAATATCTGGTTTTTCTAGCAATAATTTTCCAAGTAAGATTTTTGTCCGCTGTCCACCGCTTAAATCTGTGACATCTGTGTCAAGTCCCACCTCTATAATACCAAGTGCTCTTGCTACTTCCTCAACTTTTGCATCAATCATATAAAAGTCATGTTGGTCGAGAAGTTCTTGTATTGTTCCAAGTTCTTCCATATAGGACTCTAGTTCAGATTCAGAGGCATCACCCATTTTATCACAGAGTTCATTCATTCTTTTTTCCATCTCGTACAGAAAATCAAACGCAGAAGAAAGTACATCTCTGACCGACATTCCTTTCTCTAAGATTGTATGTTGGTCAAGATATCCTACACGTACATTTTTGGCCCATTCGATGTTACCTTCGTCAGGCATTAGTTTGCCAGTAATTATGTTCATAAAAGTAGATTTGCCCTCTCCATTGGCACCCACCAGCCCAATATGTTCTCCCTTTAAAAGCCGAAAGGATACGTTTGTAAAAATTGTCCTATCGCCAAAACCATGTGAGAGATGTTCAACGTTTAAAATACTCATATGCTATCATTACTGAAAACTTATAAAAAGTAGTAAATCTTTATGTTTCGTTACAAAGTTTGCAGTAATGCTCTCCTTTCTCGTATAATCTCAATCCTTTAATGTTTGTACTAATATTCCTAAAATTTTATATTATTACGATTCATTACATTTATTTTTTTATTCGTAATAGTAGTATCATATCATAATTTAAAATAGATGGCAAATTTGGATTTTTTAGAGTGACCAATGTTAGAAATAAAACGAATCTAATTCTATAAGTTGGTGAATTGCAACAGAAATATTTTAGGAATACTTTGT
>CAJUAE010000186.1 GCA_910583965.1 uncultured Lachnospiraceae bacterium | reverse complement strand
GGTATGGCTGTTCATCAAAGCGGAACTGGAACAGGGCAGCGATAAGCCGCCGTTTTATATTGTCCTCGGTGTCCTTGTTGATGTGCCCATTTTCAAGGGCTGCAAACCGGATTCTCTTGCTGTAATGCTGTAAAACTTCTTCCACGGCTTCCGGTTCTCCATTGGTTGCTCTGACAATAGTCTCATAGGGAATAAGATTAGGATTCTTCATGCGAAAACACCTCCATTTTTTCCTGTAACATCTGTAAGGCACTATGTATGTGATACCACGCCGTACTTCGGCAACGTCCATACATTTCCCCGATTTCCTGTTGTGTGTAATGACCGAAAAAGTAAAGATAAATAATTTCCCTTTTTTTATCCGGCAAGGATAACAGCGCAGTGGCAAGCTCCCCGTTGCTGAGGATAACCGTCTGACCGCATATGGTGACGGGGTACTGCTCGTAGGGGTCTATGAAATATTTATCTGACGTACTGAACGGGTAAAACTTTTCTTCTGTAAGATACTCAAAAGATATTTCTCTTTTCTGCCGCCTGCTCCTGTCACGCCATGAGTTGATAGTTGCATAGCGTATAACAACTTTGCAAAAAGCGTTAAAAGTATACATGATGTGTTCTTTGTATGCTTCGGTGCAAGCTGAAAGCCTTGGGTTCTTATTTGTTGTATTTGTCTGCTCTTTATTCAAAATAGGTTCTCCTTATATTCAATAGAATTTTTCTCCGGGATAACGCACAAAAGGTTACGTTACTTTCTGAAACATATGCCGAACTTTATCTAAACGGCTGTTAGGACGGCGTGGCTGCAATACAGGCTCCCCGGAAGTTTCTTGATACCCTTTTAATTCTATAAGACAAACACTTTTCCCATTTGTATAAAAATTCAAATCATTCCTATATTCACCTATACAGCGGGCGGGGATTTCTCCCGTAAAAATAACTTCATCATTTTTAAGCAAGGTTGATTCAATCACTGCACAATACTTCGGTGCGTCATTGTAAGCCCGTGAAAGATATTCCTGCGGTGCAAAAAGGGTAAAGGAAAGGTATGGTTCCAACAGTTGTGTTCCTGCTTTTTTCAATGCCTGCTCCAACACGACAGGCGCAAGAAAACGAAAATCAGCGGGGGTGCTGACCGGGCTGTAATAAACTCCATAATCAAAACAAATTTGGCAGTCTGTCACTCCCCAGCCATATAAGCCCTGCTCCATTCCATAACGCACACCCTCCATGACGGCATTTTGAAAACTTTGGTTTAAATAGCCGAGAGATACCTCGCTTTTATATTGTGTTCCGCTTCCAACAGGAAGCGGTGTTACAGTCAAACCAATAGATGCCCAAAACGGATTCGGCGGCACTTCAATATGAATCGTGTAGCTCGCTTTTTTTTGCGGTCTTTCCAGATAAATAACCGAAGGCTCTTTCATAGCCACGCCCACATGATATTTTTCTTCTAATAGCGAACAAATAACTTCTAACTGTACTTTTCCCAAAAAAGATAATATAATCTCATGTGTAACAGTATCAATGTCAAAATGCAAAAGAGGGTCTGTATCAGCAATCTCTGTGAGGGCATTTAACAGGGCTTCCCTTTGCTCCGGCTTTTGCGGCTCTACCGTTGTCCGAAGTAATGGCATGGGATTATCAATCCGTGTTTTGTGAGGCAGGAGTTTTTCATTTCCCAGAATGTCGTTCAGTTTCAAAGTATCATCAGCTAAAATAACAATTTCTCCCGGACAGGCATGGTCAACCGGGACGATTTCACCATTTGACGGAATACACATTTCTGTAATCTTTATTTTTTCCTTTTTTGACAGCAGCAGGGTATCCCGTAAATGGAGCGTCCCATGATACAGGCGTAAATAAGAAAGCCGTTTTTTCCGCTCTGTATACTCAACCTTAAAAACATATCCACATAATTCAGACTGAATATCGTCTGTTTCTGTAATGAAAGTTTCTGTAATCGCTTCAATCAGTTTTTCTGTTCCTAAATTGTCTTTTGCACTCCCATGATAAACAGGAAACAAAGAGCAGCATCTGGTTCTTTTGCACTTTTCATATTGTAATTCCTGTATATCCAAAGAATCCTCTGCAACATATCGTTCTAATAGTTCATCGCTTCCGGAAATAATCATATCCCATTTGTCCAAATCAGAAATATCGGTCATGGTTATCTTTGGCGACAGGGAAACCTCCTGCATGACAATCATATCACTGGTAAGTTTATCTTTAATGCTTTGGTAAACACGCCGCAGGTCGATTCCATTTTGGTCTATCTTATTTACGAAGATAATTGTCGGGATGTTCATCTTCTGAAGCGCATGGAATAATATACGCGTCTGTGCCTGTACGCCGTCTTTTGCCGAAATGACTAAAACAGCTCCGTCAAGGACAGATAAAGAGCGGTATGCTTCGGTTAAAAAATCCATATGACCGGGAGTGTCCACGATATTGATTTTATAATCATTCCAGCAAAAAGAAGTAACCGCTGTCTGAATGGTAATTCCGCGCTGCCGTTCCAAAATCATAGTGTCTGTTCTTGTAGTTCCTTTATCCACGTTTCCTTGTTCCGCAATCGCTCCACTGGTGTATAGCAGACTTTCCGTCAATGTTGTTTTTCCTGCGTCTACATGGGCAAGAATGCCAATATTGATTATTTTCATGTGATTGTCCTCCTTTTACAGCCCCAAAGGGCATAAAAATCCCCAGCAGTAAAATACTTTTACCACTGGGGATTATAAGTTGCGGACATACACATATACAGCATACACCTGTTTGTGAGTGCTGTTTTTGGGGATATGTCAAAATTGATAAGGCAAAAGTATTCTTAAATTGGGTACAAAAAACTAAGCCCCTACAAAAGGGACTATCATAATCCTTTGTTCCCACTATTTGATTATAGTTTTATTTAAGAATACCTTGCCGCATATTTTTTACTCCTTTTCGGGAATGAAACTATTATATCATATCAGCCTTAAAAAAGCAAGTACTTAAAATAAATTTTTCTTTCTCTTATATGTAACAATCGTACCGACTTTTTGGCATTCAGAATAGATAAACAGTTGAATAAATCAGAATAAGCTAAATTACTGTTTGTCGATCTATTTGAACTAAAACATTATACCACAAATTGAGCTTGCTCTCAATCTATTTATAAATAAAAATTACAAAATAGACCGACCACGGTGTTGTTTTCGTAGATTGATTTGCTAAATATCTAAATGCTATGTTTCCGCAAACCATTGTTATTCGTAGTCTTTTGCCGAGCATAAAAATATAAAATGTCTTAATTCTTGCATTTATAAAAATAAGCACCTACCATCCGTTATGGATTGTAAGTGCTTATTTTTTTTGGTTATCGCCCCTATTTTGCCCCCAAAAGCCATTATTTTGGCTGTTTTCGTTTAAGACAAATTAGAGTTTCGATATGTTTTGTGTTGGGAAACATATCGTAAGGCGTGATTGAAACAGGCTCGTACTTGTCAAGAAGAATATTGACGTCTCTTGCCAAAGTTGCAGGATTGCAAGATATGTAAATAATTTTATCGGGCAACGCTGATAACAGAGATTTTAAGACTGCTCCGTCACACCCTTTGCGAGGCGGGTCGAGCACAACGATAGACTTGTCAAGCCGCGAGACAACCTTAGGAAGTTCTTGAGCGCAATCACCGCAAATATTGATTATCTTATCGTCATTGCCATTAAGTTTTGCCAAAATCTTAGAGTTGGCAATTGCCTGCGGCACTATCTCTATAGCGTAGACCTTGTCCGCGTACTTTGCAAATATATTACTCATAATTCCTATGCCGCTGTATGCGTCAATAACATTGGCAATACCGCTGTCCTTTATTATCTCGCCCACTTTGGAATATATCATATCTCTGACGCCGTCGTTGATTTGCATAAATGATTGTGGAGACACGAGGTATTTTACGCCCAACGCTTCGCCTTGCAAAGCCTCGTCGCCGTAAAGAGTGATTACCTTTTCGCCCATTATGACGTTGGTGCGGCGAGTATTGGG
>CAJUAE010000185.1 GCA_910583965.1 uncultured Lachnospiraceae bacterium | reverse complement strand
TTGGATGTCCCTGTTTTATTGCCTTTGCGGGCATTTTGCGAATGCCCGTGACCGAGGAAATGTGAAACATTTTCGAGGTGCGCTTGGTGGTAATATGGGACTTTCCGAGAAATCGGGAAGTCCTTTTTCAAACTCTGAAATCTATGATATAATGGAAGTGGCTCTATTTTGGCTCTAAAATGTTTGCGAAGGAGGGAAAGAAATGCCGTTAATTAATAGTTATGCTTTATGGAATAATAAAGGCGGTGTAGGGAAAAGTACGATTTCATTTCATTTATCTATGAGATATGCGGAAACACACCCAAATGAAAAAATTCTTGTTATAGATTTGTGTCCCCAATCTAATTCTAGTATGATGTTATTAGGTGGTGGAACAGTAGGAGATGAGAGAGTAATTGAATTGTGTAGTAGAGCAGTTCCAAAATCTGTTGTTGGTTATGTAAGCACAGTAATAACAAATGGACGTGGTGCAAAGTTGCCTAATCCAAACGATTTTCTTGTTCATGTGAACGACTATAATAAAGGTGCTCCTAATAATTTGTATTTATTATGCGGAGATGGAAATATGGAACCAATGGCACCTGCTATTAATGAGGCGGCTTCTGCTAAAGCATTAACGCCAGCGGCTCAGCCTTGGAAATGGGTAATTGAAATATTTAAAAATTTTGTAGCCGATCTTGCTGATAACGAAGATAATTGGATGGTTTTTGTTGACACTAATCCAAGTTTTAGTATTTATACGCAAATGGCAGTTGTCGCTGTAAATAGATTATTAACACCAATTAATGCAGATGATTCATCAAAAACGGCAGCTTCAGCGATGGTAGCGCTTTTGCATGGAACAAATCCATTACATCCAATCTATGGTTCTTGGACATTTGCAGAGGTTGCAAAAAAACAAGGTGTTTGTGTTCCTAAAATACATTTATTAATAGGTAATCGCTTAACTCAATTTGATGGTCCGGCAAAAGCATTTGCCGCATTATCAGATGCTACAGCATCCGCATTGTATGATATATATGTAAAAAACACTGATTATTTTGTACCGCCCACTGTTCAAATAAATAATAAGGATAAATTTAGAGAGTATTATTCAATACCATTGCGCGATTTTAATACAGCTGGAGTTGTGTGCGCACATTTGGGGCGTTTGCTTTCCTCGATGAAACAGGGAAATTATTCAGTATATAATGTAGATGTTAAGGTTAATGCTGACAAAATAAGTGAATGCTTAAAGGCTATAGATAATATAGTTAAGAAATTGTAATATATAGGGAGTCCGCTCGTGACTCCCTTTGCTTAATTACAATAAATCCTTTGGCACACGTCCAAAGAAGAATTGTAATAATATTTTATGTTGAAGGAAAGAAATTATGCATAAATAAAATAAAGGGAACTCGCTCGTAGTTCCCTTGTTTGAAATACTATATTAGCGTTCCACTCGTGAACACTTTTCTTGTACCCTTATACTAGCATGAAAATCCAAATTTGTCTACATTTCTTTTAGAGATTTTTCTAAAAAATGTGCTAAATTTTGAATATCTGAAAAATGGTAGGTATCAAGCAATTCTTGGAATTTATCAAGTTGTTGTTGCTTTGAATCTAAATCAGTTTGTAACAAGGTGCGATTGTTTTTCAGCTTTTCAATATATTGTAGTTTATCGTCATACATATTTTGCAATGTCTGATAATGGTGATTTATACCAAGCGATAAAGAAATAGCTTTATCAACAGCTTTCATTTCATCGGCAGAAAGGTCGGTAATATAATCGCCAAGTCTTGCTTTGCTTACACAAGTAATATTTCCGAGAAGAACATTTCCGTCAAGTATGAGTTTGCCGGAGGAATCTTTTTTCTCAGCAATTGGTACAACAATAGGAAGCGTAGAGGTGGTATGCGTTATAGGTGCAACCAGTGTATTGGGTGATGTTCTGTTAGCTGAATTATATTGGAGAATTACACAAGGTCGCTCTTTGCATTCCTCACTACCAATGCCAACGCCTAAGTTGCAACGATATACTTGTCCTCTGTATACGATACGATTTTTAGCAGACAGAGCAATAGCGTTTAGATATAATTTGTTTTTGAGCCATTCAAGATACTGTTGGGTTTTCGTAAGGTCAATATTCATGCAAATCTCCTTTGTTTTTCAATCTAAAAGCAATTAGATTGAGTGTATACCTATCAGATGTATTCGTCAATCGGCATATTAAATAATGTCAAAGTATCTTCTGGCCACATATCATATTCTTCTTTATCCATTTTACCGGAAATTAATGCTTGATTTACTTTGTTCCAGTCGGGAATAAAAGTTGCAATCTGTGCATTGGGTATATCTAATGTCAAATGAGCAGTTAGTTGATTATCTTGTTGTGAATAGGTAGTGTTTCCTTTTATTTGCAATCCTCTACGGTCTAAATCTATCAGAATAGAAAAAATCGGCAAAAATATTTACAGTAGCAGATTTGTTTGAAGTAATTTTTATTTCCAGTAAATCATTTAAAGTAATTCCAAGTGTATCACAAAATTTTAATATTGTTTCAACTGGCGGTTCACTATATCCATTTTCATAATTAGAATATGAGGAATTGGTCAAAGAAAGCCTTGAAGACATATCACGTTGGTTAATTCCTGCATTAGTTCGGGCTTGTTTCATTCGTTTTCCAATTTCAAAATACTCATCTAATCCCATGTCATAACCTCCTTTTGAAAGAGCAGACGGAAACACTGACAGAGGATAAGGAAAAGCTGTTATCCGGAAATGAAAAGTTGAAGAAACAACAGAAAAAGTTACAGCAGGAAATCAACAAAATGGTGCAATCAAAGGAAGTCATGGAGCGTAATATACACGTCTATGATGAAGATATAAAATGGCAGTTGGCAGAGCCGGGGGCATTGATGAGCGCGAAGAATTATCGGGATAAAAAAACACTTCCGCTTGTGGAGAAATTGAAAGAGGTAGTAAAAAATCTGACTATCAAATGCGTACAGCTTACGGAGCAGGGCAGGAAGCTGACCGCCAAAGTGGACGGACAGCAGAAACAGATTAGCCGCTTGACGGATAAGGTCATGGAGCAGAACGATACCATAGACCGATTGCAGGAAAGAGCGTCTGATTTGGGGCGTTTGGAGCGTCATTTCGGCAGAGAACAGTTGGAACAGTCAAAGGCATTGGAGCAGGCAGAAAGGGCAAATAAACGCTCGAAACCTGCCTTTGAAATGAGCCGTAAGGAAGTGCAAAATCTGATAGACTGGGTATGCCTGTCGGAGCAGATAAAGGAAAACAATAATACAATCCATAATCTGACCGGGGAATATAAGAAGATAGAGCCGGATTGCCGGGAAGGAGTGCGGGCGCAGTTGGAGCACATGAAAGAACTGTGCAAAGAGCGCAATAATCTGTGTATGAAAAGCAGAACGATTTGAAAGGGTAGAAACAACAGATAGAGAAGTCGTTGAAACGATAAAAAATGTGAGGGCGTGGCGGTTGCTGTGCCCTTAATTTAAGGTGGATTATAGAGGACAGGAGTGGTATAATCTGACTATAATTTGAGAGTCTGGGAGAAATGAAACATGACGGAATGGGAAAAGTTACAGAATGGTTTCGTTTATAATGATTTTGATGATGATTTGTTTCAGCGGCGGGTAGTTGCTAAAAAGTTGTTTCGGGCATATAACAAAACGGAAGATGATGAAACAGATTTGCGGCAGGAACTGATGCAAAAGCTTTTCAAGAATATTGGTAAGAATGTTTGGATTGAACCGGATTTTCGCTGTGAGTTTGGGAAAAATATCACAATAGAGGATAATGTTTATATCAACTTTGGCTGTGTAATTCTTGATTGTGCCGAAGTGAGAATTGGTGCAAATACATTGCTCGGACCGAATATCGGCATTTATCCAGTTAATCATTCTATTGATGCAGAAGAAAGGATACAAGGCGGCTGTTGCGGAAAACCTATCTACATTGGTAAAAATGTTTGGCTTGGCGGTGATGTGAAAATTCTTGCAGGTGTTACGATTGGGGATAACACTATCATTGGAACTGGCAGCATTGTGACTAAAGATATTCCTTCTAATGTGATTGCAGTAGGAAATCCATGTAAAGTTGTCCGGCAAATTACTGATAAAGATAAAACGGATTATTTGCAACAGCGTAAGTAGAAATGGATTTATAGTATAGCGTCCGAATTCAGCTTGTATAGGGAAGCGTTTATAATATATGGCTTGAAGATGAAACCGGGAAGACTTATGTATATTGATATATGTCGGAGTTTCCTTATGAAATATGTTGTGACTGCAAATATGTTAATTGGCTTTTGATACGTTCTCAGAAAGTCTGTTTCATTAGCTGGGGATATGCTGTATAATAGAGTCTGCTATAAAAGGGGATTGATCAGGGAGGCGGAAAAATGAACTGCAAAATAAGAAGATGG
>CAJUAE010000184.1 GCA_910583965.1 uncultured Lachnospiraceae bacterium | reverse complement strand
TCTTGAAATCTCATTTTTGATTTTGACCAGTAGATATATGGTAAAACTTTCAGAAAAGATAACAAAACTGCTACCATTATACATATCTTTATATCCATTCCAATGGCTCTCCCAAACTGGACAACAAATCCAATAGCATATATAGAACTAATTATAAGATATACTTTTCGGGTATGATTGAGATAAATCATACACAGAAACAAAATCGGATAAATCCACGCAAAAATCGGAACACACCATTCTCCGTTGGACATTACATAAATTAGAAAACTTAATATTATAAAAACTGCAAAGTATTTATTTTTAAGTAAATTTTTCATATTTACAATATTCTCCTAAACACTTATTTTTCGATTTATTTGCTTCCTGATAAATCCCGATTTGTACTGCTAATAGAATACCACAATCACACTCATATTTCTATCAAATTAATCTTAACGCCCTTATCATAGCGGTAACAATCGGGGCACCAATATCAATTATCCAGATCCAGATTAAATCCTATGATATTATTCGTTTTCCGATTAGCAAAAATCTCTCCGTAACCAGTTGTAAGATTATACAGAACACTCCATTGTAGTTTGTCTATATTTCCATTAAAAATACCGACATCAGCCAATAATTGAACTGCCTGACCTGCCTCAAGCATACCGTTATTCGCTTCTATCGCATTTTGCACTTTATCATAGCGTTCAAATTCAGTAAATCCTTCTCCAATATTCAATCCGTCATAGGCAATAAAATTAGAAGCAATTTGATATTCGTCCTCCGCTTCAACAACACAAAGCTCTTGATTTACATATTCCACAATGACAGAATGCCCACTTGCATCAGCAATTAAATAATGGCACTCGATACCTCCAGAAAAATATATATTATATTGTTTTAACAATTCAATGGCTTCTTCCACTGTAGCCGCTTTATCAAGTACAAGCCGGATTGCTGTGGTTGTATTTAATGTTATTTTGTCGGGATTATATGGGACATCCGCTTCTGGCACTGCAAGCAGAGCAATCGCAAGCCCTTTCTCATTCATTCCGTCAAAGGGAAGAAATGGTGCGGCTAACGTCAGGAAATCATCAAAAAGTGAACCGCTTGGTAAATTGTCCTCGGAATATCCTGCAAAAGAAAGATTGACGGTGGAAACCGAAGCATATCCATGATTAGGTGCAGTGTAAAGTTGTAAAGACGGGGCATATAAATAATCAAAATTTCTTCCAAACAAAATATCGCCATTCTCATTTTTTACGACAAAAGCTGTGCAACCGTCTCCTGTAACACCCAAATTTATTGGCAGTCCTTTCAACAACCTTTTTGTTACAAATGCTTCAATGTCCGCATCATTTTCAGCGCCAATTTCCAGAAAGTCATCAAATCCATAATCGCCATAATAGGTCATTTGATACATTCCGTAATCATCAACCTTTTTCAATGACATAAGAGAGCGCAATTCATTTCTAAATAATACAAGCGCTACGATTATAATAATCACCAAAGCTATTCCTATACCTACTATAACCCGAAGGACAATTTTCTTCTTTTTTTGTTTCATATTTACCTCACTCCATAATTTCAATTTGTTTAATTATCCAACGCTGTTATTTTACCATAAGCACATACACAATTCCATTAAATCAAGTTTCCGCATGACTGCCTTATCCCCCTCTTCTTTGTTATCTAAATACCCGCAATTATTGCGGAATCAGCTCTGTTTCTTCTAATACTCCTGTTTTCTCAAATAAACGAGCCGTATCAATGATCGGAATCAGATTATGATCTGATACAATTACGTTCTTCATATACCGTTGACTTGCGTCAATAAAGATTGTCGGAATATCATAAATATTCTCAGACGATACATTAACAACACAATCCACACTTTCCGCAGAAAACGCCAGAATTTTTTCATCAATCGTAAGTATAATGACCATTTTCCTCATAGGAACCGGTTCTATATTAAATAATTTATATATGTCAAATACTGATACACACCCATAGCGGCACTTCATGATCCCACATATATAAACAGATTGCTTCTCAGGAACATTTGTTATCTCCGTGTTTGGAACTATTTCTTTCACGTCATTTATTTTTATTCCATAATGCTCCCTGCCAATTTTAATAATCATAAATCGTTCTTCTCGTTCCAAAATAGTAATGCCTCCTTACAAAACACTGATTTTACCGCATCCATTTCCTCCTCCCTGTTATCATTCAAAACACAAATTTACCAAATCTGTAAAATCTGTCTGATCTGTTCTCATAATAACAACGCTATGTGGATTGATATACATGATAGACTGTTGTTTCGGCTTCCTGTTCGTCCATTTTTCAATCCGTATCAGCCATTTAGGACGCATTTTCGCTTATCTTCTCCATCTTCTTAACTTCTTTAAAGCAAAGGATCATACAAAGGATAAACGACAATACATCTGCGGTCGGCCCTGCCATAAGGATGCCTGTCAACCCCCAAATCCTTGATAAGATCAGCATTGCAGGGATATAAAACAACAACTGCTTTGAAAGGGAAGCAACCGCAGCTTTGACAGGCTGGCCGATCGCCTGAAACAGTACACCCGCACACATCTGCACTCCATTTAAAAATGTCAGCAGAAGATAAATTCGGAAGCACTGTACGGCAAATTCCTCATACAGACTGGATTCTGTACCAAAAATCCGGATAAGCTGTAGCGGAAAACACTGGAAGATCACCCATGATACAAATGCTATAATGGTACAGATGACGGAACTAAGCAAAAATGTCTTTTTCACCCTGTCATATTTTTGTGCGCCATAATTAAAACCTATGACCGGCTGGCTTCCGCTTGCTACCCCGATACCTACGGAAAACGCGATCATACTTACCTTCATACACAGGCCGAACGTAGTCAGGGGAATGTCCGGGCCATAGACAGAAAGCGCACCATATTTTGTAAGCAGGTTGTTGGATACAAAAGCCACTACCGTTGATGTCAGGTTATTAAAACAGCTTGCAAATCCCAGACTTGCCATTCTGTAGGCGACAGACCAGTTCATAACCAGAGAAGCCCTTCCAAACTGGATTGTCTTGAATTTAAACAGATAAGCAATATTGCAAAGCAGCCCCACAAACTGTGAAAGTATTGTAGCCGCAGCAGCGCCCTCAACACCCCAATGAAATACAAAGATAAAAATTGGGTCAAGAATTGTATTGATGATTGCACCAATCATCATGGCAAACATAGCATAGCGCGGGCTTCCATCAGTACGGATTGCGGAATTGATAACCGTTGCCACAATCGCAAAAGGAAAGCCTATAACAATAATACGGCCATATCCGACCGCATAAGGCAGTAAACTGTCCGTCGCGCCAAAAATACGGCACAGGGGATTTAAAAAAATAAAGGCGAACACCGCATAAAGTACGCTGATCATGCTGGAAGCGATTACGGCTGTTCCCACACCCTTTGCCGCCTTGTCTGCATTGCCCTGCCCTAAATTCAGACTGAAAAATGCCGCAAGACCATCGCCAAATAAGGTTGCGACAGCAATCGCTATCGTAGCAATCGGAGCGATAATATTTGTCGCACCATTTCCAAGAAAGCCTACGCCCTGACCAATAAAAATCTGGTCTACCATGTTGTAGAGTGAATTGATGATAAGAGAAATAATGCTTGGTATCGCATAGCTCGCAAGCAGTCTGCCAATCCGCTCATAGCCAAGTGGATTCTCTGTTGTCTGTGTAATGTTCATAATAAATGCTCCTCCTTTAATTAGAATTCTAAATATAAGAATAAAAAATTAGATTCCGATTATTACCGGTACATTTCTTGCAATTGGAAATCTCATTGGAGCCCTCCTTTCTCTTTATTTAGAATTCTAAATATATGGTCGAAAGAATACCTACCTCGTATTCTCCGTCATTTGCATAATGACTTTTTCAAAAATTTTTAAATCATCCTCGGAAATCCCAACAAAAATACTGTGCATATAATCCCCAATGCGTTTGGTTATATCATCCTGTATCGCAAGCGTCTGTTCAGTCAGAACAAGTTTTTTATACCGTCCGTCACTCGCCAGACTCTCCCGCCGCAAATACCCATTACGCTCCAGATTGCTGATAAGGCTTGTGATAGAGGAGCCTTTGATCTCCAAAAATTCCTCTAAGTCCTTCGGAAAAATATCTCTCTTTTTCGATTCAACAATAATATAATGTAAAATGAGCGCTTGAACACTGGTGATTGGTGTATCCGTGAAAAAACTCGCAAAGTATCTCCGTATCCTCCGATTCAGCTTATCATATTTTTCCATCAGCTTTTGTTCGTCCATAATTAGTCCCTCATTATGTAATTAGAATTCTAAATAAACAAAGCTATGATACACCGCGCCGATTTAAAAGTCAATAGCTAAAATGTCGGTTCACAATTTTTTCAGATTTAACACCGACATGTCGTGTCTTCAATTATAAATTGAAATTCCAGTGCAATAAATCCTCTCGCCCC
>CAJUAE010000183.1 GCA_910583965.1 uncultured Lachnospiraceae bacterium | reverse complement strand
GCGTTTTTCCTGTGTGAAACTTAATCGTTCTTAGGCAGTGTCTTTTGCTGCCTAAGAACGATTAAGTTTCACACTACTTTCTTCGTTATTCAAAATCATTGTTAGCTTCCGGCCATATCGTAAGTCCGAAGCACTGGCACAGTGCCGCGCATCTCATACGCGTTACTACATGCATAACGCCCCTGTCCATCACGAATCTGTACTCTAATATATTCCTCTGTTCCATCAAGCTCAAAGGTTGCATCTGTTATTGTCTGCCCGAAAGCTGCAACCTTTTTATGACAATTTCTGCCACTTGTTATCACATATATTTTTTCTACAGGGCTAGTCTCAATTCCCAACACACCATCCTTCACAGACATATCATAAATTTCTGGCCCCATAGAACTATAAAAATCGCCCTGTAGCAGCGCGCTTGTCACCGCCTCATAAGTTAAATTTTTTGCCTTCACCATCACAAAACCACCAAAAGAATCACACAGCGGATCATCAAATGAAAACTGATTGTGATTATCGTCTGTAGCTACGCAAAACAGACGGTTTCCTTGGCGCAGCATCTCATCATAGCTCTGTGGATTAAAACCATACAGCCCATCATGCTCACAACCATAATTATAAATCTCCATTCCCCAAAAACCCCTAAGATTTTTGTAGTCATCATAATTTTGCAAAGACCAATAAGGGTGATTATAACAAGCATAAAAACCGTACTCTTTCATTTTACAAATATATTCGTTAATATAATCGGTGTCATTGTATCTCCGTTCTGGCAGCAAATCGCTTTGTTTTT
Source organism: uncultured Lachnospiraceae bacterium (assembly GCA_910583965.1). GTDB lineage: Bacteria > Bacillota > Clostridia > Lachnospirales > Lachnospiraceae > COE1. The sequence continues at coordinate 3,721 of CAJUAE010000183.1, read as the reverse complement.
CTTCCACAAACTGCTCTGGTATGGTGTCATATAAATTAATGTGGTAAGTCTTTGCCATAGAAAAATCACCTGGCCGCTTAAAATGTTCGTTAATATCAACCTCCATAGCTGCTAACACCAAAAAATTCTGGTCACACAAATTTTGATGCCAGTGATAATACCTATGGTCTGTAATTGCCACAATTTGATACCCTTTCTCCATATATGCCACTTTGACTGCTTCTGGCGTCAAGTGTCCGTCCGAATGAATCGTGTGACAATGAAGATTTGCTTTGTAAACAGTCCCTTCTTTTGGTAATAAATAAATACGCTCTGACATTTTCTCTCTCCTTATTTCCAAAAACTTAATGTCTGCTTTCTGCTAATTCCTTACGATATATGCCCCATTTTCTAGCACTAAAAACACAGATTAATACAGCAACAATCACCATCACAGCCCAGATAAAATATCCTGTGGTTGATATCCCCAAGAATTATTAAAAATACTACACAACTCCCAATACTCCACTAGCGGTCGCAATGGAATATACAACTTTGGCGTCTCATAGTCGCCCTGCCCCACAAGGCGCACATTTATCATAGTATCTAGATTCAATTCACGAATCATCTCGCGGACTTTATCTGCATGCCAAGAAAACTCTTTCTATGTTAGCATTACATCAAACCACATTATATCAATATTTCCATACTTTGTCATCAATTCTTTGATGCCCAGACGATATTGGTTCATAAAGTGTTCCCATGCAGCCTCTAGTTCCGCTGGGTCTTGTGTACCCTCACTTTTCTTTTCCCAATTTTACACAAAGATACACACCCTTTTCAACGCTGTCTCATAGTATGATACACAAATCAATAATATTTGTATTGATTTATTTTAATACTATACTGAAGCCATGGCTGCCTTCATATCACGCACATACTGACAAACTGGTTCAATACAGTTTTTTCCATTTTGTGCAATAATCTTGACAATAGCGCTTTCTACAATAGTGCCGTCCGAAATTGCTGCCATCTCATATGCTTGGTTTGGTGTAGCGGTGTCAAATCCAACAACACATGGAATATCAGACGCCTGTTTTATATTGTCTACCATTTCTTTAATGTTTGTTTTGATTTTATTTTGAATCTTGGAGACACCAATGGATGACACACAGTAGAGAAATCCTTTTGCTTGACGTGCTATCATATCGACACGCTCTTTCGAAGTAGGTGTAATCATAGAAATCAGTTCAATTCCTGCCGCCTCACAAGCACCATTGATCTCCTCTTTTTCTTCAAATGGAACATCAAGAACAATAATTCCATCAATTCCACACGCAGCACATCGTTCTACAAAGCGCTCTGTTCCATATGTGTAGATTGGATTGATATAGGTCATAAAAACCAACGGAATATCCACCTTTTTTCGCACATGTTTCACCATATCAAAAAGTTTGTCGGTTGTCGTTCCTGCCTTCAATGCACGCTCGTCAGCCGCCTGTATAATAACGCCTTCAGCAATTGGATCGGAAAACGGAATCCCAATCTCAATTAGATCTACACCTGCTGCCGACATCTGTGGAATGAGGGCCTCTGTCGTCTCTATATCAGGATCTCCTCCTGTCACAAATACAATAAATGCCTTCTTATTATTAAACGCGTTACCAATTCTACTCATATCTTTCTCCTCTCATAATCCATTTATCAATAAAAATACTAATCAAAAATCTCCACGCCTCTATACCTTGCGATTGCAGCCACATCCTTATCACCGCGTCCCGAAATTGTAATAACAATAATCTGGTCTTTCCTAAAATCCGATGCTATCTTTTTGGCATAGGCAACTGCATGTGCGCTTTCTATTGCCGGAATAATCCCCTCTGTCTGCGACAAATATTCAAACGCCTCCACAGCTTCCTCATCTGTAATAGGAACATATTGTGCACGCCCTGTCTCATTTAGATTCGCGTGTTCTGGTCCAATTCCAGGGTAATCTAGTCCTGCCGATATCGAGTAGACTGGTGCTATCTGTCCGTATTTATCTTGACAGAACAAAGACTTCATTCCATGAAAAATACCAACGCTCCCATTTGCGATAGTTGCTGCATTTTTGGGATTGTCAACACCAAGACCTGCCGCCTCGCATCCAATTAATCTGACATTCACATCAGGTATAAATTCATAGAAAGAACCCATCGCATTACTTCCACCACCCACACAAGCAATTACGGCATCAGGAAGCTTTCCCTCTATTTTCATAAGTTGTTCCTTGATTTCCTCTCCAATAATCTTCTGGAAATCGCGTACAATCATTGGAAATGGGTGTGGTCCCATAACAGAGCCCAACACATAAAACGTATCATCCATTCTGGAAGCCCACTCACGCATCGTCTCATTAACAGCATCTTTGAGTGTCATAGTTCCAGTAGTTACAGGATGTACTTTCGCACCTAAAAGTTCCATTCGATAGCAATTTAATACCTGTCTATCTGTATCTTCTTTTCCCATAAAAATTTCACATTCCATTCCCATCAGAGCAGCCACCGTGGCGGTTGCCACGCCGTGTTGTCCTGCACCTGTCTCGGCAATCACACGTTTTTTCCCCATTTTCTTAGCCAAAAGCACCTGGCCAAGCACATTATTAATTTTGTGAGAGCCTGTATGATTCAAGTCCTCTCGTTTTAAATAAATTTTTGCTCCCCCCAAGTCCTTTGTCATTTTCTCTGCATAATATAAAAGCGAAGGTCTACCTGCATAATTCTCCATCAAGTATTTTAATTCTGCCTGAAATGTAGGATCCTTTTTATATGTCTCATACGCCTGTTCCACTTCCTGCACCGCTGGAACTAATGTCTCTGGTATATATTGACCTCCATACAATCCATATCTACCTTTTTTTATTTGCATTTTTGTTTCCATTTCTACTCATTCCTTTCCCATGCTCTTTATAACTTACTCTCCAATGCACAATCAAATTAGAAAATACTCCCACATTCGTGTGCAATCGTGTAGGGAAGTTTACTTCCCCTGCTCGTCGCGCGACCCGTGCGCCGCCTTAGCGGCTTATTTCCTCTGCACGGGTCTGCGCATAAAAAAAGCTTTTGTCCTAATATCTATACTAGGACAAAAGCTTAAAACTTCTGCGGTACCACCTAATTTGGCATATTAAAAAATATACCCTCTCTACACACGCACCATCATGCGCTTTCCCTTGATAACGGGCGGAAATCCCGTTGGACATTACTCAAGTCATTTTCGCAAATAGACTCTTTACTTCCACCTTCCCAAGTCCATTCCATGTCTTGTTGAATACTGCAATCCCACCGCCTGCAGCTCTCTGTAAATCCTCTAACACATGTACTCCTCTTGGTCATTAGTTTCCTACCAATATTTAATTAGATTAAAAAGTTAAATTTATGATAAACGCTCTAATAAAATTTGTCAAGAAAAATTTTTTCTCTTTTCTTTTCTATTTTCTCTTTTCTCTTGACATCTATCTTTTAAATCTCTATACTGAACATTGTCCAGTATGAAAGGAGGGACATAGTGTGAAAAATAAATTTTTCACACGGCAAATTTGTGCTTACGCCCAAATTCGCAGATTTTGGCAAGAATGGAGATTAGTGTGAAAAATAGTTCTAAGGCAGCAAAAGACACTGCCTAAGAACGATTAAGTTTCACACAGGAAAAAACGCAAAGGACAGCGTTTTTCATTTCTATTTGAGCCGCCAAAAGGCGGCAT
>CAJUAE010000182.1 GCA_910583965.1 uncultured Lachnospiraceae bacterium | reverse complement strand
GCCTGTGGAGATAGTAGGTAAACCAAACAAGTTTGGTTACGAGGTCGATGAAGCAGGAAGCCCATTGGCTTTAGACAATGGGTAGTTCACATGAGATACGTTTGTCAAACGTGTCAACTTTGTTGTCAAAATTAATAGAAACATGAGATACATTGAAATCTCATTAGAAGTTGGGAGAATTTGACCATAACATGATTAATAGAAACATGATGAGGTCACAGTGAAACTAATACACAATATGATGTATAGAAATATAAAAGATGATAGATGCGTTTTTGTACAGATTTTAATGTACAAAAACTGAAATATCCGATATACTGTAAACAACGAGTAAGATAGCAAGAGCAGAATATTGAAAGTGAGGGTGTTTTAGAATGCATTATAATGTGATTATTATCGGAGCAGGTCCAGGCGGGATTTTTTCAGCATATGAGATGATTCATAGAAATAATAATATTAAAATTGCAGTGTTTGAGGCAGGTCATGCGCTTGAAAAGCGTCACTGTCCGATTGATGGGGATAGAGTTAAAAGTTGTATTAAATGTAAGAGTTGCTCTATTATGAGTGGATTTGGCGGTGCTGGTGCTTTCTCAGACGGAAAGTATAATATTACAAATGATTTTGGTGGAACATTGTTTGAATATATTGGTAAAAACAAAGCAATTGAACTAATGAAGTACGTAGATCAGATTAATATGAAATACGGCGGTGATGGTACTAAGATGTATTCGACAGCAGGCACACATCTAAAAAAGCTATGTTTGCAGAATAAACTCAATTTACTTGATGCCTCTGTTCGTCATCTTGGTACAGATATTAACTATATTGTGTTGGAAAATCTGTATGCCGAGATGAAAGATAAGGTTGATTTTTATTTTGACATGCCTGTCACAGATGTGGAAGTAACTGAAAATGGGTATCGTGTAAATTGTAATGCCAATAGTTATGAGTGTGACAAATGCATTATTTCTGTTGGTAGAAGTGGCAGTAAATGGATGGAGAGCATCTGTACTAAACTTGCAATTCCTACCAAGTCCAATCGAGTAGACATTGGTGTGCGTGTAGAGCTTCCAGCAGTTATTTTTTCTCATCTTACAGATGAGTTGTATGAAAGTAAAATTGTTTATCGCACAGAAAAATTTGAGGATAGAGTGCGAACTTTCTGCATGAATCCCAAAGGAATTGTGGTGAATGAAAATACAAATGGTATAGTTACAGTAAATGGACACAGCTATGAAGGTGCGGAAAAGCAAACAGAAAATACAAATTTCGCGCTGTTGGTGGCAAAGCATTTTTCAGAGCCATTTAAGGACAGCAACGGTTATGGTGAGAGCATTGCCAAGCTTTCTAATATGCTGGGTGGTGGTGTTATTGTACAGCGTTTTGGAGATTTGGTACGTGGTAGGCGCAGCAATACAAAACGTATTGAGGAGGGATTGGTGACGCCAACACTTGCAGCAACGCCTGGAGATTTAAGTTTGGTGCTTCCAAAGCGCATTTTAGATGGTATTATAGAGATGATTTATGCACTCGATAAAATTGCGCCTGGAACAGCCAATGATGATACCTTATTATATGGCGTTGAAGTCAAGTTTTACAATATGGAGGTAGATATTAACGAAAAACTTGAGACGCGATATCCAGGATTATATGTGATTGGCGATGGAAGTGGTGTGACACATTCACTTTCTCATGCTTCCGCCAGCGGTGTTTATGTGGCACAGCAAATTTTAGAAACTGTAGAAAAATAACTGTCCTGTTTGCATACAGATGATATAAATTGTGGAAAGTTTCTATGTATTACATTTTCTATAAAAGGAAACGTCGCCTTTATGGCAAGGTGTTTATGTGGTCTGAAATGGTTGAGAAATTGTAAGTGCCGCAGGATGTTTATTTCCCAAAGTGATATTTGTCAAGAGGCTTTAGAAATAAAATGCATGAAAAATTTATAGTTCAGATAGACGCATCGCATTGTACTTCCATAGTGGAAGGAGTGGCCCATTTTGGACGGGATTATGGTATTGACTGTTGGAGATATCGCAATTTACAATTTGAAAGTGGCAAAATCTATGGCTTGATTGGAGAGTATGGACACGGATGCATGTATTTATCATATTTATTGGGTGGAAAAATTAATTTTGATGATTTGAAAATTTACCTGAATGGAACTCGTATTGTGCGAAGTGATTTGGAAAGAATAAGTTGGAACTTGGAACCGAATCGTCAGTTTTATGGAAAGAAGGTAGTGAAAAAAGCAATTGAATCCGCATGTAAGAAAAATAAATTAGAGAGTGGTTTTGCAGAGATTCAAGAAAAATTTTGCCTGACATCAAAAAGGGAGAATATGAAATTGAAAAATCTCAGCGGAGAACGTTGGAGGGCTTCGGCTGCTGTCGGTTTTGCAGAAAAGAAAAAGATTTTTTACGCGCCATATGAAACCAGTACTTTCTACTATGATATGTGTGGAAGTACATTGTTAAAAGCGTTGCGGGAATTGACAGACAAGGGAGCAATGGTGGTGCTACCGGCTGGCTCAGATGATTTTTTGAAATATATTGCAGATGAGTGTATTTTTTTTAAAAGAGACTATGATATTGATAGATTGCGACAGCGCTATCAAGAATTATTTCAAAAAGGAGATTGGATTTTGTAACATTTTAAATTGCAATAAATAAAGGAGAAACGACAAGTGACAAATACAAAATATGAACCCGCAGATATTGAGATTTATACTAAGGAGAAAGGATTGGTACTCAAAGAGAAATCTTTGATTGCATACCAAGAATCTGATGGGAAAATTCTTGCAGTTGGTACAGAGGTAGAACAGATTGCAAACCAGCATCAAGATGGAGTGATTACGTTATCTCCTCTGCGGCAGGGAATGGTCGCAGATTATTATGCAGCAGTACAAATGTTCAAAATATTGCTTGCGCGTGCGTGTGGAAAACGACCTTTTTTGAGGCCAAGTATTATCGTTGGAATACCTTCAGTGGGAATTACAGAAGTAGAAAAAAAAGCGATTGAAGATATGATTTTTCAGATAGGTTCTAAAGCGGTTACAGTTTTTGAAGGAGATTATCAAACATTAGAAAGAGAGATGAGAGAACATCAACTAAAAGTATTTGCAAAATGTGATATTTTTATTATTATTACCAAATATGAGCCTGAGCGATATGTGTTAGAGGAGTTTAACAATATATTGCAATATGCACAGAAGAAAGGAATTTCTGTAGATTGTGTAAAAAAATTGTTGAGAGAGGTGCAAAGTGATAATAAATAAATTTGTTGTCAAAATAGGTACAAGAGGGTTTTGAGAGGATACGATAAAAGGGGATATTATGCGATTTCAATATTGTCCATATTGTGGGAAGAAAGTAGAATTGAGAGAAATTGGTGATGAAGGCATGATTCCATATTGCACAGAGTGCAAGATTCCATTGTGGGATATGTTTACGACTAGCATTATTGTGGCAGTCGTGAATGAATATCAAGAAGTTGCTCTGCTGCGTCAGAATTATGTTTCGACGACGAATCATGTATGTGTTGCTGGTGTTATGAAAATGGGAGAATCTGCTGAGGAAACTGTGGTGCGTGAAATTGGGGAGGAACTTGGATTGCATGTAAAATCTTTACAGTACATAAAGAGCTATCCTTATGAAAAAAAGGAGATGCTAATGCTTGGATTTCAAGCAGTTGTTGACAAGCAAGATTTTGTATTGTCTGGAGAAGTGGATGCTGCAAAGTGGGTGAAATTTGAGGAGGCGTTAAGTCTACTTCGAGAGGGAAGCATTGCATGGCAATTGGTAAAAACAGTTATTGAAAATGCAGATATTTTGAGTAGATAATAGTTAAGGATATTATTGGAGAGAAGGATGATATTTTTGACAGGTGACTGCCATGGGGAATTTGAGCGTTTTTCTAAAAAGCAGAGAATGAGACAGCCATTTATGATGACAGAAAAGGATTTTGTTATTATCTGTGGAGATATGGGGCTTGTGTGGGCAGATGATAAGGAATTTATATATAATAAAAAGTGGCTTTGTGAGTTGCCATTTACAATCTTATGGGTACAAGGTAATCATGAAAATTATGATATGATTGACCAATATCCGATTAGGATGTGGCATGGGGGTAAGGTACGTCACATTGTTAAGGATAAGATAATTTTGTTGGAGCGAGGGCAAATTTTTGAGATAGAGGGAAAAAGTTTTTTTACATTTGGTGGCGCTTCGACACATGATATACAAGGTGGGATTTTGGACAGAACATTGCCATCTTATAAGAAGGATAGAAGACGAGCAAACAGGAGTGGTTTGCCATATCGAGTTAAAGGTGTGTCTTGGTGGGCACAAGAACTGCCATCTATTGACGAGATGCAAGAAGGCAGGGATAATTTAGCAAAAGCAAACAATTGTGTAGATTTTGTTGTAACACACTGTCTTTCTGGGAAGATGCAAGAGAAACTACAAACTGTTCTTACTGCGAAGGGTATGGATAATTTATCAAAGAAAATTGATGCGTATGAAAAAGACATTTTAAATATTT
>CAJUAE010000181.1 GCA_910583965.1 uncultured Lachnospiraceae bacterium | reverse complement strand
CATAGGACAAAATGAGCGATTAGCGAAATTTGGTACTGTGGTAGAATCTTGCTCTTAAAAAGTGGCGGCTTCCTCTGTGTGGGCTTCTGCTGATACCCTCGACGGAGAGAGTGGGGCTTCTGCCAACTCTGCGGCGGTATTTCTCCCCCTACTACCTACAACACCACGCAAAGCAAAAATGACGGTGATTTGCGGAAATTTCCCTCTATTCCTTACAAAACCGCACAAGCCGAAATAGGCGGAAATTTATGAAAATTTCTTTTCGCCCGCCCTCCACGGACAGCCTGCGGATTTGCCAAACGGGAGAGGAAATTTCTTTCTATCCCTTTTGCACGGTATAATACTGGCGATTTTTCAAAATGCCAAAAATGGGCGCAAAAAAACAGGAAACCTTTTCTTGATTTCCTGTCTTGGTGTGCCGCTTGTTATGGGCTACGGATATTAAGTTTTCATGTGTCTACAATTCTATAAATAAGAATTTATGTTACAGTAAAACAGTCAATTATGATTCATTTTCAGTTTTGATATTATGACATTATCCGTATTCCTGTGACTAAAAAAATGAACCTCTCCTGTTGTCAAATTATAGACAGCAGACCATTGCAGGTTATCAATATCCCCATCCCGCACACCAACCTCGGCAAGAAGTGAAACGGCATCATCCTCATTTAGTACACCATTGTTGTCCAGTATCTCTTTTTCCACTGTGTTATATCTTTTAAATTCCGTTCCGCCACCGCCAATATTTACTCCGTTATAGGCAATAAAGTTTGACGCAATCTGATAGTTTGAATCTGTTTCCACAATTTGAAGTTCATTATCATAATACTCAACAAGCACCGACTTCCCACTTGCATCTGCAATCAGATAATGCGCTGCTATATCGTACGAAAAATAGATATTATATTTTTGGAGCAGTTCAACCGCTTCGTCCACCGTTGCCGCCTTATCTAACACCAGACGTGTTGCCGTTGAAATATTCAGTGTTATCTTATGACTGTCATAAGGTGCTTCTGCGTTGGGAACCGAAAGGGATGCTATGGCAACGCCTTTTTCATTTATACCATCACAAGGCAGGTATGGTGCTGCCAATGTAAGAAACTTGTTAAAAACAGAACCTTCCGGCAAATTCCCCTCCGAATATCCAATAAAAGATAAATTCACTGTGGAAACAGATGCATACCCGTTCTTCGGTTCAGTAAATACCTGTAAAGTTGGTGAATAGCTATAATCAAAATTTCGTCCATACAAAATTTCGTCTTGTTCATTTTTTACAACAAAACAAGTACAGCCGCCACCTGTTACGCCAAGGTCAATAGGAATACCTTTTAGTAATTTTCTTACCACAAATTTTTCAATGTCTGCATCGCTCTGTGCGCCAACTTCCAGAAACTCATCAAAACCATAGTCACCATAATAGGTCATTTGATATGCGCCATAATCATCAATTTTAGTTATGGAAGAAATTGTCCGCAATTCATTCCAAAACAGGGCAATCGCTCCTACAACAATTACAAGCAAAACTACAACTATGCCGATTAAAAACCGACTTATTATTTTTTTGCTTTTTCCATGTGTTTTTCTACCTGTATTATCCATAAAGCCTCCTTATATTCCGATTTATAGCAAATAGCCCATAGCAATAAAAAGATAACTATGTAGCCATCTTCTGTTTAATTTTAAGTAAATTTCACCACTAAGAACAGAAAATATCATCGCAGAAATTCCATTCCATACTTCAATCCCTACCCCTCTTGATACAAAATGAAATATTCCCCATGTCATAGCCAATATGATTCCATTCCCCGGAAGCAAACTTATATCCGATTCCTAAAACTGTTTTTATGTAGGTGGGATTTTGACTGTCCGGCTCTATCTTTTTCCGCAAGTTGCATATCACGTTAGCAACATTTGACTGGCAGCTTTCGCTTCCCATGCTCCATACAGCTTCAAAGATTTGCGCTTTTGTGAACACCCTCCCCGGACTGGCGGCAAGGTAGCAGAGTGCGCCGTATTCCAAAAGGGTAAGGCTTATGTCTGCACCGTCTTTCAGTACCCGGCGTTGGTGTAATCTGATTTCCAGTCCGGGAAAAATCAGTGCGGGGGAATATGGCGGCTGTATGGCTTCCAGCTGTATCATATCGGCAAGGGCGGCTATGGCTCTCTCAACCGCTTTTTCTTCCGTATCTTTGAATGTGAGTATAATTATTTTACCGACAAACCTCACCTCCCGTTATATGCCTGTTCATCAAAACGGAACTTGAACAGGGCAGCGATAAGCCGGGATTTTATACTGTCCTCTGTGTCCGTGTTGACGTGTCCGTTTTCAATGGCTGCATGACGGATTCTCTGACTGTAATAGCGCAGAACCTCGTTCACCGCTTCCGGCTCTCCGCTGGTCGCCCGCACAATCGTTTCATAAGGGATAAGATTCGGATTCCCCATGTGAAAGCACCTCCATTTCTTTCCGCAGAAGTTTCAGCGTTCTGTGGATTTGATACCCAGTTGTACTCCGGCAGCGTCCGTACATTTTCCCGATTTCCCACTGTCTGTAATTCCCGAAAAAGTAAAGGAAAATGATTTCCTGATTCTTTTCCGGCAAAGCACGTAGGGCGGCGGCAAGTTTCCCGTTGGTGAGAATGACTGTCTGACCGCATATCGTAATGGGGTATTCTTCATAGGGTACTGTAAAATATTCATCTGTTGTGCCTAAAGGGTAGAACTTTTCTTCTGTGAGGTATTCAAAGGATATTTCTCTTTTGTGCCGCCTTTGCTGGTCACGCCATGCGGTGATAGCTGCATTACGGATAACGACTTTGCAAAAGCCGTGAAACGTGTACATGATATGCTCTTTGTATATCTCTGTACAAGCCATAGAAAGTTCCCCCTTTCTCCCACATAGAGCTGTGCATAGTTAAGAGTTACATTTTATAATTTAGAGGGGCGACAGCACTTTAAGCTGTCGCTCCTTGATTACTCAACAGCAAAATCAGATGAGACTGTCAACGGCGGCGCAGTATGCGCCGTTTATCTTGCCGTTGACTGACTCGGCTGGTTTTGCTATTTCGTTTCGTTATTACAAGATGTTTCTGCTTGATTATAAATCATTTATACATCATAGACTTTCAAAAAAACGCTATTTTTAGAGGATAGACTTGCGGGCATACCCATCATTCTTTTTGTAACTGCCGCAAAATGTGATGGTGAGTCAAAATTTGCAAGCATTGCTGCTTCTGTAATAGTTTTTCCACTTAAAAGAGCAAAAAAGGCTTTTTGCATTTGGTGAAATTGTATGTAGCTTTTTAATGGTATACCGACTTGCTCACGAAATAAATGTGATAATCTGCTTCGTGATAGCGATACCATATCCGCCAAAAATGAAATAGTGTGAACAGTACAGGTACATTTTTCAGTATAGTTTAGCACTTCCCTAATTCTATTATCATATACTTTTATTTTTACGTCTAAATTTATATATTCATATAATGTATCAATTAAATATTGATAATAATTGAGTTCATTATCCTTTTGGCAATATGCAAGCTCAAAAACAATATTTTGTATTTTTTCAATCCCGAAATCATCTAAAATACGGAAATCGTTTCCATTCATTTTCATCTCTAATTGCTTAGCTATGTTAGAAGCAGGTTCAATTATAATTGATAAATGTAATTTATTTCCTGTCGAAAAGGCATGATTAACATTATGATTTACAATTACACACTTACCTGCAATCAGTTTACCCGATACATATAAATTTAAAGGTTTATCAATGCTCAGAAATAATTGAATCGCATAATGTTTATGCTCTATGGATTCTATTTGGTCTGTCAATATGGATATTTTATCTCTATCCCAATAAATTCGATTCATGTATTCACACCTCCTTGTCAATCCGTTCAAAGAGATAAATTCAAACAATATCATACTGAACGGATTTAAGGAAGTCAATAGACGTAAGCTATACGCAATTGCTATCAAACATAAATTCTGTTTTTATGGTTCGGAATAATGGTGGCTGTCTATCTTCTATTTATAATTTTTGCTTCTTTAACAAACTGCCTTGCTCATGGAGTTGTGGGAAACGCTGTTTGCAGGACGTGGGAAAGCTGCACTTTGCTTTTCCATGTGCTGTGAATGGCGTTTTCCATGACGGAATAGGCTGTTATGCACATTTCCATGACGCAAAGCCCTTTTCCCTGCGCCTTTTCCCCTGCCCCCATATCCTCCCGGCTGCTATGCAAAAGGGCGGCTTATCTGCCGTCACTGTTGCGGGATAAGCCCCCGGCGTGTGACATATTCCGTTGCATACATACGGTTTTCTGCGTCCCGTTCCTCCCAGTATTCCCGCAATGCGTTTTCTGCGGTTTCCGCAACATTCATCAGAAGTCTTTCAATGTCATTTTCTTTTGTTTTTGTGTTACGTCTGCTCATGGTCTGTTTCCTCCTGCAAATCTGCCCCGTCAATCTCATAGAGGTCAAAGGGTTCTTCCAGCTTGATAACTGCCGGGCGGCGTTTTAGATACTTCTCAATGTCAAATTCATTCTTCTTGTCAAAATCGGAGAGGAATTTATATCTTGGGTGCTTGGTTATATCGAACTTGTCACTGAAAAA
>CAJUAE010000180.1 GCA_910583965.1 uncultured Lachnospiraceae bacterium | reverse complement strand
TTATGAAAGTATTGATTTTATTTTTTTATCATATTTCAGTATGCGAAGTATGAGTGATTAATAATAATTTTATCTACAAGCATTCCACAAAAAGAGGCAGTATCACATGCAAAACAACCTCCCTCGTATAAAGCTTCCTCACAATTTTTAAATAACATTCCAATTTTAGAAAAATTTTTTCTGTGATGTGTATCAATCTTTCCATTTACCAAAACACAGCCTGCAAAAGCACCATATTGAGGATTTCTATCTCTTTGCTCCAATAATAATGCCATATAATCCGCACACAACATGGCATCATCATCAATCAATAATACACAGTCAATATCACAATTAATAGCACATGCAATTCCTCTTGCAAAGCCTCCTGCTCCTCCCAGATTTTTGTTACATTCAATGATCTGATAAACACTGTTTTTCTGTGATAGTTCTTCTAAATATTTTTGTGTTCCATCTGTAGAAGCATTGTTAACAATAATAACCTTTGATGCCGAAACTGTTTGCTTTTCAACCTGTTGAACACATTCACGCAGTAACAGCTCTCGGTTATAGGTTACTATGACAACAGCATAATCCATCTTCATGTTAATCCCTTCTCTACTATGTATTATCTAAGATAAGCAAATTAAGCCAATTATTTACAATTTTCGATTATGCCGAATAAATCGGTATAAGTCAATATAAATTACCGATTAAATTAGTAATATTACAATTTTAATCGGTATATGCTATACAAAAAACGAGGTATGGTATTATGAACGAAACATTTATTCGAGAACGAATTACAGAATTACGCATCCAGAAAAATATCTCTGAATATAAGATGAGTCTTGATTTAGGACACAGCAAAAGTTATATCCAAAGTATTTCCTCAGGAAAAGCGCTTCCTTCTATGTCTGAATTTCTTTATATTTGTGAATATTTAGGGATCACTCCAAAAGAGTTTTTCGATGTGAATAACTCAGAAGTCTTAAAACTTCATCAACTGTTTATCTCCGCAAAAGAACTTCCGAATGAAGATTTAGATGCACTAATCTATCTGGCGAATCGCTTAAAAAATCGAGCAGGAAAATAATCTCCCTGCTCGATTCTCTATCTGATTTATAGGTATTTTTTCAGCGCTATAATAATAGCCTCATACTCTGCATCGGACAAAGTTTTTCGCTTTGGATCCATGGCAAATGTACTGCCCCACTCAAACTCGTCTTCCTGATACTTGGGAACCAAATGAAAATGAAGATGATGTCCTGTGTCTCCATACGCGCCATAATTAACTTTATCTGGTGCAAACGCTTTGTGAATTGCCTTTGCAACATGATTTACATCATGAAAAAATGCATTTCTTTGTTCTTCTGTAAGTTCTATCATCTCGCCCACATGATATTTACTTGCAACAATAACCCTTCCCTTATGACTCTGTTCCTTAAATAAGTAAACTTTTGATGCATCCAGCTCACATATTTTAATGCCAAATTTCTCAACCAGTTCACCTTCCACACAATATGCACAATTATTATCCACCATATATAGAATCTCCCTTCTTTTCACAATCTCTTAAATTTTACAAGAATATTTCTACTTACACTTTAACAATATTCACAACATTTTATTTTTGACCCTCTGCTGCCAACTTTGCAAAATGTCGCTCCAAAAGGGCTACAACCGCATCCTTATCCTCTATTTTATCCAATATAACACATGTACCGAATACATCGTCATACTGATAAATCAACTTGTATGGATCGCCTTTAATCATAAATTGTGCATCTCCCTCATAAGGTTGGAACACTTCTTTTCCCATCTCCTCAGCAACACTCTGCACAAGCATACGAACTGGTTCAGATGCCCACCCATTAGTATCAATTACAATCCAACCATCTTCTTCTGTGATCATATTAATCTTATAAAGCATTCTTCAAACTTCTCCTTATATTTCTTTTGCGTGCAATCGAGTAGGGAAGGTTTATCTTCCCTCTACTCGCCGCACAACCCGTGCACCGCTTATTTCCTCTGCACGGGTCTGTGCACAAAAAGGCATCACATAATATGCGATACCTTCTATTTTATGCATACGAACGCGGAAGGGAAATATGCAGCTAGACTGTCCGCGCCAAGCAAATGTTTCCCTACGCAATTTTCTGTATTTTATCTATTTCTGCACAAGATGAACTGCAAAGCCACCAATTTCTTCTTCCATATAGATTGCAATAAGTTTTCCGTTCTTTATCACAGCAGAATCCTCTATAAACTTAACATTTTTTACAGACGCTAGATAATTCTTTGCACGTGCTACACTATTTGTACCAATTGCAATATGTCCATTAGCACCACGTCCTGCTTTTTTCATTGCCTCGATTTCAATACCGGCAAAAATAGAACTGTTTCCTGTCTTCTTGGTAAACCCAAACAATTCATCATATCTGGAAGCCACTGCATCTGCTGCTGACTCATCTTCACAATTTACGCCGATATGTCTAAGTTCAAAACCAAGCATTGTCCGAACTGCTTCCTCTGTAAGTGCCTGAATCTCATCATATTTTCCAGCAGCCACAAGATCTTTTTTTACCATCCAAGAACCGCCACATGCGATAATCTTGTCAAATGCTAGATATTCACAGATATTCTTTGCCGAAATACCACCTGTTGGCATAAACTTCATCTGTGTATAGGGCGCCGCCATAGACTTAATCATATTTAAACCGCCTGCTGCTTCCGCTGGGAAAAACTTAACTACTTCAAGGCCAAGTTCAATTGCCTGCTCCACATCAGAAGGATTCGATGTTCCTGGTGTGACAGGTATACCCTTGTCAATACAATATTGAACTACCTTTGGATTTAATCCAGGACTTACAATAAATTTCGCACCTGCATTCACTGCACGATCAACCTGCTCTGTCGTGAGCACAGTGCCAGCACCGACTAACATATCAGGAAATTCACTCGCCATAATACGAATGGATTCCTCTGCTGCTGCTGTTCGGAATGTCACTTCTGCACAAGGAAGTCCACCTTTGATTAACGCCTCTGCCAATGGTTTTGCGTCTTTTGCATCATCCAGAACTACAACGGGTACAATACCTACTTTACTGATTTTTTCTAATACTTCGTTCATATTCTCCCTCACTTCCATTTATTAATGCTGAAACAATTCTTTCTATATTTATTGGGGTTGCTTTCCAATACAAGCAAGGACTCCGCCATCAACATACAGTATATGTCCATTTACATCATTTGATGCTTTCGACGCAAGGAAAACCCGCAGGGCCACCAAGCTCCTCTATTAGTTAGAACATATATTCTTTGTAAGCATTTTCAATCCACCTTTTGCTGCATACGCAGAAACTGTCTCGCGGCCAAGCTCTGACATCATAGAACAAATATTGATAATCTTGCCGTGTCCCTTCTTAATCATAGAAAGGATTACTGCTTTTGATATGATAAATGGCGCATTCAGATCCACATCAATCACCCGTCTAAACTCTGCTGCTGTCATCTCGCACATAGGGATTCTTTTGATAATACCTGCATTGTTTACCAGAACATCAATCACGCCGACTTCTCTCTCAATCACAGCGGCCATTTCATTTACAGCATCTTCGTTTGTAACATCACACACATAACCATGTGCGTCAATACCTTCCTCTTTATATGCCGCAACACCTTTGTCAACAAGCTCCTATTTTAGAGCATTAAATACAATTGTTGCACTTGCATTTGTCATTGCCTTTGCAATAACAAATCCAATGCCATAAGATACACCTGTCACAAGAATGATTTTCCCTTCCAGTGAAAACGGATTTGTGTTTGCCATGATTTTTTTCCTACTAAGTGAACTACCCATTGTCTAAAGCCAATGGGCTTCCTGCTTCATCGACCTCGTAACCAAACTTGTTTGGTTTACCTACTATCTCCACAGGCGTTAATTCGGGCAGTCCCTACCCTATATCGTTTCCCTTTACGCTGTTTGCCTTACTCCTTCTGCTAAAATATTCCTTGCCGCATTAATATCCCTGTCATGTTTTGCACCACAAACCGGGCATTCCCATTCCCTTACTGACAAATCTTTTGTATCGGCATTCTGATTTCCACAGGCAGAACATATCTGGCTGCTGGCATAGAATGTATCTATTTTGATGTACTTCCTCCCATTCCACGCTGACTTATACTCTAACTGCCTTGTCAGCTCATACCATGACACATCAGATATGGATTTTGCCAGATGATGATTTTTTACCATATTCCTTATCTGTAAGTTTTCCAAAACTATCACTTGGTTTTCGCTGATAATCTCATTGGAAACTTTATGCAGATAGTCTTTTCTCGTATTCGTAATTTTCTCATGGCATAATGCTATTCTCTTTTTCTGTTTATAATAATTGCTTCCCCCTTTTTCTTTATGCGCAAGTCTCCTTTGCAGTTTGGCAAGCTTTTTCTCATATTTCTTTATTGTCTTTGGATTCCCATATTTTTCTCCATTAGACATAATACACAAATCCTTAATCCCTAAATCCAATCCTATGTTCCCCTCTGTATACGACATTTCCACATGCTCTGTTTCTACCAGCACTGACGCAAAATACTTCCCACTGGATGCCTGTGAAACCGTGGCTGATTTTATTTCCCCCTT
>CAJUAE010000179.1 GCA_910583965.1 uncultured Lachnospiraceae bacterium | reverse complement strand
GACAGACAGACAGACAGACAGACAGACAGACAGACAGACAGACAGACAGACGTTAATTAAACTTTTGCAATATGTGTTTGGCACTGTGTATGTTAGGCTTGGAGATATAGCAACAATCACAAGAGGCGGCAATTTTCAGAAGAGAGATTTTGTTACCAATGGTTTTCCATGCATTCATTACGGGCAAATATATACAAGCTATGGTATTTATGCGGATAAGACCATCACGAACATATCAGAAGATGCAGCGGAGAAGTCTAAAAAAGCAGCGAAAAATGATATTATTATGGCAGTTACAAGTGAAAATATAGACGATGTGTGTAAATGTGTTGCATGGCTGGGAGAGCACGAGATTGCAGTTAGTGGGCATACGGCTATTGTTCATCATGAACAAAATCCAAAGTTTTTAGCATATTATTTTCATACTCAAGATTTCATAAAACAAAAGAAAAAATTAGCGCATGGAACAAAAGTGATTGAGGTAACACCGGATAAGTTGAATGATATTATTGTTCCGTTACCAAGCAAGGAAGAACAAGAACACATTGTATCAGTTTTAGACCATTTTGATTTTTTGTGTAACGATCTTTCCAATGGACTTCCGGCAGAAATCGAAGCAAGACAAAAGCAATATGAATACTATAGAGATAAATTATTGGAATTTAAGGAAGTAGTTGATTAACTATATAGCCTAGAACAATAGGCGTGGAGGTATATATGGAATTAAATGCATTGATTACAGAAACAATACAAAAAACAGGACATCAACCATTTCTTTTTGTTGGATCAGGTTTTAGTAAACGATATATGAACACAGAAAAATGGGATGAATTGCTGAAAGTGTTTTGTGAAGAATATAGTGGTAATGATTTTCAATATAATGTATATTCGAATCAAGTTGAAGAAAAGGACTATTATGGGAAACAACCAGCGATTGCCAGCCTTTTAGAAAAAGACTATAATAATACTGTGCTAACAGCAGATAGATATGAAGATTTTAGGAAAAAATACAAATTAGAACTAAAAAATAATGGTTCAGCATTGAAAATTGCAGTATCTGAGCATTTATCTCATGCGCAATTTGAACCGGAAAATGAAGAAATAGCTTTATTGCGTCAATTAGGAAAAAGAAGTATATCAGGAGTAATAACAACAAATTATGATATTTTGTTGGAGAAAATCTATCCTGAATATGCAGTTTATGTTGGACAGGAAGAACTTTTGTTCAATAATATTTCAGGTATTGGTGAAATATATAAAATTCATGGTTCAATTACAAAGCCTGACAGTCTTATACTTACATCTTTGGATTATGCAGGATTTGAACAAAACGCTTCATATTTGATAGCAAAGTTACTGACTATATTTTTAGAATATCCAGTTATTTTCATGGGATATTCATTAAGTGATCGAAATATCAGAAATATTTTCAAGACAATATCGAGCTGTTTAACACAAGAGAAATTAGACCAGTTAAAAGATAGATTTATTTTTGTTGAATATTCTGATTCTGAACAGATTTCAGAATTTTCAATGCAATTTAGTAATGGAAACAATATTAGGATGAATAAGATTTCAACTACAGATTTTGCAAAAATATATAAGGCAGTAATGGAAACAAAGTCAAAATATAATCCAGTAATACTTAGGCATTTAAGAAGAGATATTTATGAAATGGCTAATAGTGTACAAACATCAGACAAGATTGTCGCAGTAGGATTTGAAAACTTAGATAATGTTAGTAAGATTAAACAGTTTATATTAGGCGTTGGAGTAGCAAAAAATGGTCATATTATTAAGGCAGAACAATTGTATGAAGATATTATATTTGATAACCAATATTTTAATTCAGACTTAGTAGTTGAAGAATATTTACCAGAACTTTTGAAAAATAATTCTGGTGGATTGCCTATGTATAAGTATTTATGTGATTATTCGAAAGATATTTTTGAAAGAGTTAAGGAAAATGTCTTAAAGCATGGTACTGTTGATTCATTTTTAAATAAGCAGTTAAGAATACAGAAGGAAAATTATAGGAGAAACGTAAGTGACTTATCTGTCAAAGGAATAATAGCAAATGAAACAAATGAAGCTGCATATAAAAAGTTAATTTTTCTTGAAGATTCAGAAATTGATATCAATGAATTGAAAGAATACTTACAAAAATATATAATGGAACATACGCCAAATTGTCTGAAAAATAATTCTGAATTAAAGCGTTTAATAAGAATTTATGATTTAGTGAAATATAAACAAAAATATCCCAACCAAATCAGCAAATAGTGCGAACACCTTGAATCAGTGGAGGGATATTCTTATTAACCTTAGTAATTTATACTATCATGTATAGTGCGAACACCACAATCAAGTACATGGGATAGTATATCAGATTTATCATAAAATATCAATAGTTTTAGTAAATAAAATGAGAAAATTTGTTCGCATTTGAAGAATAAATTAAGGAGTTGAGCGAATGAGTACATTTAACATGGTTGCTTCCATGAATGAAAGTACAGTAGTATCTGAATATATACCGGAAAGCAAGCGTTCTGACAGCTATCAGAGCGAAGCAGATTTGGAGAAAGAGTTTATTCGTATGCTTGTAGAACAGGGGTATGAATATCTACAAATCCATACAGAGGCAGAGCTGATTGCGAATCTTCGTAAAAAGATAGAACAGCTTAATTCCTACAACTTTACAGATACAGAATGGGAACGCTTTTTTCATAAACACATAGCCAATGCCAATGAAGGAATTGTAGAAAAGACACGCACTATTCAGGAAGATGCAGTAAAGAATATGGAGCGTGACGATGGAAGTACGAAGAACATCACACTTTTAGACAAGAAGAATATCCACAACAACCGTTTGCAGGTCATTAATCAATATGAAGTGTCACAGGAACGAAATGTCTATCCTGCGGATAGACAGGCAAAGTTTGATAATCGGTACGATGTGACAATCCTTGTAAATGGTTTTCCACTCATTCATGTAGAACTGAAGCGCAGGGGTGTTGCAATTCGGGAAGCATTCAACCAGATTAACCGTTATCAGAGAGATAGCTTTTGGGCAGGAAGCGGACTATATGAATATGTGCAGATATTTGTTATTTCAAATGGAACACATACAAAGTATTATTCCAATACCACTCGTTCTGCCCATATTAAAGAGCAGGAAAAGAACACAAGTAGAGGCAAAAAGACCAGCAACAGTTTTGAGTTCACTTCTTTTTGGGCAGATGCAAACAATAAAATTATTTCTGATCTTGTAGATTTTACAAAAACCTTTCTGTCAAAACATACCATTCTAAATGTATTGACAAAATATTGTGTATTTACTTCGGAAGAATTATTGCTTGTTATGCGCCCATATCAGATTGCTGCTACAGAGAAAATATTGAATCGTATTGAAATTGCTACGAATTATAAGAAATTGGGAACACTTGAGGCGGGTGGCTATATTTGGCATACAACCGGAAGCGGTAAAACCTTAACATCATTTAAGACAGCACAATTGGCAAGTCAGCTTGACTTTGTGGATAAAGTGCTTTTTATTGTTGACCGCAAAGACCTTGATTATCAGACCATGAAAGAATATGATCGTTTTCAAAAAGGTGCTGCGAACAGCAATACATCAACAGCCATTTTGAAGAAACAGTTAGAGGAAGATGACGCCAAAATTATCATTACCACAATTCAAAAGCTAGATAATTTTATCAGAAGATATAAAGGACATGAGGTGTTTAGCAGGCATATTGTTCTAGTATTTGATGAGTGCCATCGTTCTCAGTTTGGAGATATGCATACTGCCATTACCAAGAATTTTAAGAACTATCATATTTTTGGTTTTACAGGAACACCGATCTTTGCTGATAATGCTGGAAGGGGAAAGAATGCTGATTTACACACGACACCACAGGCATTTGGCGATAAACTTCATACATATACAATTGTAGATGCAATCAATGATGAAAATGTACTGCCGTTTCGTATTGATTATATTAAGACAATTAAGCAAAATGAAGCTTCGCATCATAAGGAAAAAGAACAGGATAGGCAAGTGTCAGCTATTGACACAGAGAAGGCGCTTTTAGAGTCAAAGCGAATTGCCAAGATTGTAACATATATTTTGGAACATTTTGACCAAAAGACAAAGAGAAATAGGGAAAGCTTCGATTTTTCTAAGTTGATGAATGTGCAGGAGATAGCAAGCAGTCAGGTAAAGAATAGGGACAAGGTAGAAGAAATAAAAGAGTCTGTCCGCATGAAGGGCTTTAATTCCATATTTGCAGTGAGTTCCATAGATGCAGCAAAATTATATTACACAGAATTTAAGAGGCAGATGGATAAGCTACCACAAGCTGCACCAGCAGGACAACCGCATAAACTGAGAGTGGCAACGATATATAGCTATGGGGTTAATGAATCAGAAAACGATGATTTTGTAGAAGATGAAAATTCAGAAAATACAGACGGACTTGATAAAAGTTCCAGAGATTTTCTTGAAATGGCGATTGATGATTATAACAAGATTTTCAAAACCAATTATGATACATCAAGCGATAAATTCCAGAATTATTATAAAGATGTTTCTCTTAGAATGAAAAACAGGGAAATTGATATATTGATTGTAGTCAATATGTTTCTTACAGGATTTGATGCAACGACTTTGAATACATTGT
>CAJUAE010000178.1 GCA_910583965.1 uncultured Lachnospiraceae bacterium | reverse complement strand
CAGATACATTAAATTCAGAAAGTTTAAGTGCGAAATCTGTGTAATCGAAAATCAAGTGTTTAATAGATAATTGGTGATTCGTTATCCAATCTATTTTGAAAAGAAGAATTGTAATTTTTGGAAAGATTATTTTAAGTAATATCCAGTGTTGCCCTAAATTTATATGTAGAAAGGTGGTAATTGGTATGTCAATATTGCAGAAACAAGTGATTCAATCCCTTGATGGTTTGTCCGATGATAATTTACAGTTTTTACTTGATATGATTCTGCGTTTTATGAAACCTGATAAAATTGAGGAAGATCATAATGACAAATTAGTCATAATTAAAGACAATATTCACAGGATTGGTAGTTTAGAAGGTCAGGATCTTATTGATGCAGATTATGATATAGATGAGTGTAATGGTGAAATCGCAGAAATGTTTGGGGTAAATAATATATGAAAATTCTGATAGATACACATATCGCTATTTGGGCTGTGTTAAATGATCCTAAGTTGCCCGGACGAGCAAGAGATATTATTCTTGATAGAGAAAATGAAATATTTTACAGCACTGCATCTGTGTGGGAAATTACAATAAAACATATGTTACACCCAGATAAACTTCGTATTAATGGAGATCTTTTGGAAAAGGGATGTGAAGAAAACGGATATATTGTGTTGCCTATTTTAAATAAACATGTTTCAGTATTGGAAACATTAAAACGACCTAAGGATGCACCAAAACATAATGATCCTTTTGATAGAATATTAGTTGCACAAGCAAAAGCAGAAGGTATAATGTTTTTAACACATGATTCTTTGATATCATATTATGACGAACCATTTATTATTTCAGTTTAATGAATGCTAACACAACTTTCAGGACGATATGAATTATAGGGAATTAACGGATAGGGTAAGAAATTTCATGGGGGATAGAAAAGGGACAAAGAATTATATGTAAAATTATGGAAGAAGATGAAATGACAAAAGAAGAAATTCTGAAAGATTTGAAGCTGCCGTTGCGTATAGTGGAAAGCCGTGCGAATGATTTAAAACGATATAATTGATTTTATAGTGGATTATGAAAGCAGAATCTCTTGAAACGATGGTGTCTTGCTTTTATTATATGTTTTCTTTATTTGTTGGTATAATTTGATAAATAAATGACAACATATTTCTGGTTTTAAGCAATTTTCTATAAAGTTTGTGTCACTCCCTTGACTCAAGGGGGACTTCGGGCGATGAGTGATTTGGAGGAACTTGAGCGACAGCGCGGGAATGGGGAATATATGGATACAGCGTCAGCAGGTTCTTTGGGTAGTTTGACAAATTATAGTTCGCGGACGGCCAGTAATGAGATGTGTACGTTTCTTGTGATGAATATCTCGTCATTGCAGTTGATACCGGTGAATATTATTGCTTACCGCAGCCAGTATGGGAGTGCCAATCCGGCAGCGGTGATCGCGCCTGCGATCGTGGCGACATTTTTTAGTACGGTGGTGGCGGTGATTTACTGTAAAGTTATGGGTAAGGAATCGAGAATGTAAATGCACGTTGCCTTTAGATATGTGAAGGGATTATAAAATAAGTATCAAAAGTGATACATACTAAGAACGCAAATAGTAGATGTACATTTTCTTAGTTCAATCTCTTTATTGACGGCTTTTCTTTAAAAAGCTATAATTAATTAAAAATAGGGAGTAAAATGGGAAAGGACTAAAGTATGCTTGTTGCAGATAAAAAGGATTACAGAAGAGGGTATAAAAACACTATCAATTATATAAAAGATTGAGAGAAGGGAATTCCAACGTAAATAGTAGAAGACTGCTGTTGATATATAGTGTAGAGTGCGGATTGAAATACATGTTATTAGATAAATGGAACGAAGAAAATTCAAAGAATATTTTAGATAGTAATGACAGCAGGAAAAAGGATATTTTGACATCACATAATCTGGAGAAAATATTGAAAGGGTTAGGACAACAGGGGAATTTCAGGTTTCCGCAATTAGCCACTGTACATAAGAATGTGGTCGTTGCAGAAACTTATCATCAGCTTTACCGATATTGTATCAGGACACAGGAAAAACAGCAGGATAAAGAGGAAAAAATGGAAGAAACCTTAAATAATGTTGCGTGTTGGATCGAGAAAGGGATGTGATTTCAATGTTGTTATATACATGGAAAGATGTAGAAAGAAAACTATTGTTAAACAAGGATAAATGGGAACTGTAATTGTTGATATAGAAACATATACCAATGAGGTGATTGTTCACCTAAATGAAGAGGGCACGGAAAAAGATACTGACACTTTATTTGATGAGATTTTTGATAAAAAATATGAAAATTAAAAACATAGAATTTTGTTGGATTTATCAGATGAATACTTAAATGTTACTTTTGAGATTGAAGAAAGTGGAGAAAAAAAGAGTGTGGTAGTACCGCTTTTTAAGAGTGTCTTATATCAAAAATCTGCATACTATGATGCGCTGATCGAAAAAGAACTTCCGGAGTACCTGTGATTGCATTCCATTCATATAAGGGAGGAGTAGGACGCACATTGTCCTTATTAGCGTTTGTTAAGGCATGGTCCTCATTAAAGGATATGAAAAATCCCAAAAAGCTTCTTGTTGTAGATGCGGATATAGAGGCTCCAGGAATTACATGGTTGACCAAAGGCCAGGAGGAAGCGGCATTTAGTTTTTTAGATCTTTTAGAGATAACACAGGAAAAGGCGAACGTGGATGAAATTATTGAATTGATCTCGGATAAAATGTCGGAATTATCAATTAAGATAGAAACTGAAAAAACCATTGTGGAACATATTGTTTTGCCAACGTATAGATATATAGAGCAGTTGCTGGATATGTATTCAAGTCCTGAGAGTCTTGCCATTAGCTATAGTAAAAAATATGTTCTGTCAGAGGTTTTGTCAAAATTGGGTGAGAAAGTAAATGCAGAACTGGTTTTAGTTGATTTGCGCGCAGGATTAAGCGAATTTTCAGCGCCGTTGTTATTTGATCCAAGAGTAAAGAAATATCTTGTAACATCAACATCTTATCAGTCAGTAAAGGGAACAGAGATTTTATTAAACCAGTTAAGCAAAGGATTACCATTGAATGAAAATTCTAAAATACCCGAAATCTTATTAACAATGGTGCAGGAAGGTGTGACTACCAGTGATATTATTAGTGAATTAGTCGCTGTATATGATCAATATATGACAGATGACAGGGTTTCTATCACGGATGATATTGTGACAGTACTTCCTTTTGCGAGTGAACTTGTTCATTTGGAGTCTCTTCCTAAAATAATGAAGAATTTAAATGGAAGAGATTTTTATAAAAATATTTGTGAGATTGTACAAAATAGTTATATAGCACCAAGCAGAGTACAAATGCAAAATTACAAATTATCGCGTGATAAGATCATTAAATGTATCCATGATTTCGCTGCAAACCAGATTACTGCGGAAGGAAATGGTACATTTGAAGTATTAATGACAGACTCCATTCAGAATCTAATAAAGAAATATAAAAACAGTGTTCCAAATACAGTAATCATGGGAGCCAAAGGATCAGGGAAAACATTTTTATACAGAGAGATATTAAGGGATCAATATTGGGAAAACTTTATAAAGCGTATGGATAAAAATGGAATGCATACAGCAGTTCCCGATGCGGATATGCGTACACTGATTGTCCCACTCTTAGCTTCTGGCAACGCAGGGGGGTTTCCTAAAATTATAGAAAATGCTATATGTAATTATAACAAGTACAACTTGAAAGGAAAAATCAACAATTCTGTATATGTACACAGCAAGGACATGCTGCTGGAATATATGAGAAATGAGCATGATATATTGGAATGGAAAGAAATTTGGAAAAAAGTCGTATTAGATGCTGTTAATAAAGCATATCAATCAATAGAAGAATTTGAGGAGGAGTTGAATCAAAAGTGCATTAAAGTAGTATTTTTAATTGATGGTTTAGAAGAGATTTTTCAGCATACGGTTTCATCGCAAAATGAGAGAAGTGCCATAGCAGCATTATGCAGGGATTTCATTGATGAAGTGAAGATATCATATCACAATTTGGGCTTTATGATATTTTTGAGAAAGGATATGGTACGGGACTCGCTGACGATCAATTATGAGCAGTTTCATTCACTCTACCGTTCGGTCGAATTGCAGTGGTCAAGTACGGAAGCATTAAGATTAGCAGCTTGGCTGACTAGTCAGGCTGTATCAGATTTTTATGAGGAGGATGTTCCACTTGAAATGGCGCCAAGAGATGTAATTGACCAGACACTTCATAAATTATGGGGAGTGAAACTTGGAAAGCCGACTTCCAATGAAGCAAATTCATCGAGATGGATTTTGGCGGCATTATCAGATTTTAATGGACAATTACAGGCGCGGGATATCATAAGATTTCTAGAAAAAGTGACTGTAAATGCAGGTAAACCTGTTTATACAGATAGGTATTTAATGCCTACAGAAATCAAAAAAGCTGTATCAGAATGCTCAACGGATAAGATTGGTGAAATAAGGGATGAAATTAAAGCACTTGGACCAATCTTTGATAAGCTGGAACATGCGCCAGCAGAAGATAAAATTTTACCATTTTCTAGTGACACATTTCAGCTCACACAGGGAGAAGAGAAAATTATGAAGCAGGAAGGTTATTTAAGGATAGATAATGACAGGTATTATTTA
>CAJUAE010000177.1 GCA_910583965.1 uncultured Lachnospiraceae bacterium | reverse complement strand
TATCAAAATATCCTAAGAGTACCAAATACGGAAGGCAGAACCCCATAACCGAACGTTGGAACAGTGACGAACAGTTGATAAAATGGCGTGAAGAATGGGCAGATGTCACAAACAGAATGCTTGCAGAAAAGGATATTGACGAACGGATTGACCATCGGAGTTTTAAAGTGCGTGGCATCACTGAACAGCCGACCATACACGAGGGAGTGACAGCACGAATCATGGAAAAGCAGTGGAATGTATCAGAACGCTGTGAATTAAACCGCCAAATCAGGGCGGATAACAGACTTTTACGCAGACTGAAAATGGAACTTCAAAAGATTGCCAAAGCAGTAAAAACTTCCATTCCCAAAATAGCAAGAGCTATGGAGCATATCTTTATGAACCTGATTATTAACCGTTATAATCAGAGGCAGGCACGGATAGCAGCTGCAAAATACAGTGAATGGATTAATGACATCAAGCCTGATTATCAGAAATATAATGATCTTAAAAAAGGTATTGATTCTAAAAAAAGTTTTCTGTATGACCTGAATACAGAACGCAAAGGGACATCAAAGCTGAATCTTTTAAAATTAAAGAATCTTTCAAAAGAGATTGCTGAATTAACTGAGGATATGGAAGAATTAAAATCAGAGCTTTCCAATCTGCTTTTATATTATAAGGACGAAACAGCCTTTAAGGAATTGTGTTCAAAAATTCCTGAATATGAGGAAAAGCGTAAAAAACAGGAAGATTTACAAAATATGTTAGAGACAAGAATAACCGAGCAGACAAAAGAATTCCTTTCCATCAAAGATAATGTTACACTTGATGAAGAAGCTGAATTAAAATTGCAGAGGGAAGTTCTCCGTCCAGATGTAGTTTCAGAGGCAAAGGAACATTTACAGGCTGTATATAAAGATAGATTTAATTATAACCAGTTCTCTGAAGCCAAGTCCTATATTTCCAGCTCCCTTGATGAAGCGGAACGTGAATATGCCATAAAGCAACGTTTAGAATATGCCAGAGAACAAAGCCAGCATTATAATTCAAAACATCAGCCGCTTAAAAAAAGTACGGAACGATGCCGCTAGTTAAAAGGGAAAATGTTATGATGTTGTCATATCATAACATTTTCCTTTAAATCTAAACCTTTAAGTTTTCTTGCAGTTAATTATCATTATATTATTCAGAATAAAGAGTGCGATATTACAAAAGTTTAAAAAGAAGCTCATTGTACTGCCGCTTAGATTATTCTCATCCACATACCAGCCTTCCATCCAAATGATAAGATTTGATATAACGACAATTCCCAAATTATTAATAAAATACATTGTTTTAAATATTTGTTTCTTTTTCTTCAATGTAAACCCTATTGCAATGAAATTACCAATAGATATAACTAGACAAATATATTCTACTAATTCTAAATATCCGATCATTTTAAATCATCCAATTCTAGTATAACTCACACTAAATAACCCTATGTTCCGCTTGCTTATTTTCCTGATAGCATTACTTACTAAGCCATGACGTAGCCACCGCTACGCCTGCGTTTGTGAAGCAGCACTATCAGAAAAATTCTGCGCCAAATATCAGGGTATTTAGTGTGGATTATACTAGAAAGTACTCAATGCTATCTTTTAAATCGTCATCTTCATAATAATATTGTTTAATTGTTTTGATGCTCAAACTGATAATCTTCTAGTGGCATTGTAATGTATCTACCATCATCACTTACACCGATTACAATTTCTTGAGAACTGTCAATTTCAATAATATCACCCGCTTTCACGGTGCTAATTTCAGTAGAAGAATTCTTCTGCTCTGAAAAAGTTTGATTAGTAGAAACAGAAATTTTTTTGTCATCTATACCTGAAAAAATTACTGTTTTAGGGGTATTTGCATAAACAAAAACCTTGCCAAAAATTGTAAGGGTAACCAACACGAATCCTAATAAAAAAATCTT
Source organism: uncultured Lachnospiraceae bacterium (assembly GCA_910583965.1). GTDB lineage: Bacteria > Bacillota > Clostridia > Lachnospirales > Lachnospiraceae > COE1. The sequence continues at coordinate 2,802 of CAJUAE010000177.1, read as the reverse complement.
CTTGTTCATAGTAACCTCCATTCAATGCTACTTTTGATAACCGCATTCTGTACAAGTGCTGCCAAATAATTTATATTTATGTTTTACATTTGTCCATGTTTTGTCATAAATCTTAAATCCAGTTTTTCCACAACGAGCACATCTTGCTTCCTCATAATCTCTGTATTTATAGCAATATGTACTATCTGATTTGTTATAGCTGGAAGTTTGACGATACATTTTTCCTGTTCCCACAATATCATTATGACTGCAAGCAGCATAGAAATCTGTACCCAAAGAAGCAGTAATAAATCGTCCATCTTCTAAAACAGCAATCACAATTTCTTCTCCTGTTTCTGTTGTGATAATATCATTTACATTAACGGAATCTTTAGAAGTATTTGCAAAGACAGTCATACCAAAAAGAAATGCCAAGCAAAAAACTAAAGTTAACATTTTATATACTTTTTTCATTTTAACCTCCATATTTAATAGTATTTTACGCTACTAATTCCAATATAATATTTCATATTATGAATCTCATGGAAATCACATCTTTCTCTGTTTGGTATTATAGAAAGATAACCATATATTCAATCAATGCTTAGTGGTATAATAAACATGCTAAAAAGTGATAATTCGTAAAATAACTTGTGACACTTTTGATATATTTATTGATTGTGTATTATCTTTCAAATAAAAATAGAAGAAGATTTGTTGTTTAAAGAAATAATTCCCATTTTTTCTACTTCGTATAACTGCATCGTGTGCCATTTACTTCATTTTTACATTGTTTTTCAAATAGCTTGTATTTATGTTTCTCCTTTGTTTCAGAATTTAAGGATACTGTCGTATCACCACAACGATCACATTTACTTCTGATATATGATCGTTTCCAATAACAGTAAGTGGAGTCATCATCAATTTTCGTTTCTTTTACAGATGTTCCTGGCTGTACCCTATATAGATGCGGTTGACCATTAGGACAGGTAGAGCCTAATGTTATAATGCCATCTTTTGCAAGATGCGTCTGCCCATTTTCATCGAAATATACGATATAGTCACCATCCTCGAAAGATAATATCTCCCCCTCTTTAAGCCCTATATCATTAGGGGCTGAGTGTGCAGATGTAGAAAATCCTGCACAAAATACAGTAGAAACTATTAAACATGTTCCAAGAAATCTTTTAATTTTTTTCATGATTTTACTTCTTTAAAATAGCTGAATATTGATTGTTGTTTATATGTATCTCATAATCATTTCCTTCTATTTCCATGATGGTGCCATCAGAAAAACTGTCTGAAGGAAGTCTTTCAAAGGAAATGGGGTCGATTGGTATAAAAATACGGACTTCAGACCCATCTATGATTTTAATGGCTTCGTAATATCCTGCTGTATAAATCGTTTCGCCATCTAATACATAATCTTCTGAAAGATAATAATAATTGTCCCCTTTGCCGTATGCTTGCATATTTGGAGCAACAAATGATGACTCTTGTTGCTCATCAAGTGAAGGGAACATGCCTGAGGCTTGTGAAGAAGTGGCAAATGTTATCACGATCCCGCCGACAATAAGACATGCAGCAGCAAACGACAAAATTGTTGCTTTTTTCATTTTCATAATTGCTGTAATCCTTTCTTCAATTGCGTTTTTACTGAAATTGTTGCAAAATGGTAATAAACTGCTTTGTTTTTCTTCCATGTTAATTAATATCAGTGAATAAACTGCTTTCGATTTTTCACCGAATTTTCGTACAACACACTCGTCACATATCAATTCAACATCTCGGTTGAAAAGTATATACATTACCCAAACCATAGGATTGAACCAGTGAATACAAAGTACAACTGTTGCAATGATTTTTCTTAGAATATCTAAATGGCAAATATGTACATACTCATGTGAAAGAACATATAGTAGCTGTTTGGTATTTTTCCAGTCCGTTTTTTGGGGCATTAATATCACAGGACGAAGAATGCCGTAAGTTAATGGTGCTAAAATCCTGTCTGACTGCCTGACGGAAATAGAACGCTTTATCGAATGTTCTTTCAGCCATTGTTCCACAAAATCATTGCATATGGGTAATGAAGTCTGAAATTCAATCTGGTAGCGAAGATAAGAAAATGCAAAAAACACTGCGAGAACTATCATTCCAATACACCAAATGACAAACCAAACAGATCGAGAGGATAACATATCTAATGATATCGTTTGCATTTTTTGTGTCGTGACATTCTGTTCCTGTATCCAAGCAGATATTGCAATATTCGCATCTGTTCTGAAAAATGTGAAATTAGACAGTACTTGACTGATTAGTGTGTGTATACTAAACATAAATGGAATAGAAAACGGAATAAGCAATCTTAAAAAGGCAATTTCCCATAAAACAAGGAATGTTTTTTTGGGAATTCTATTGATTAGTACTGCCCGAACAACTACAACTGCAATTATAAAAAATGCTCCGGAAAAACTCATATACAATAAGCTCATATCTGCCACCTCATCCCAAATCCTCTACAATCTGCTTTAGCTTTTGAATCTGTTCGACAGAAAGTTTTTTTCTGCTAATCAGAGAAGCAAACAGTTTATCAACAGAGCCATCATAGATTTTGTCAATCAATTCATTGGTTTCTGTTTCCTGTACCTGCTCCTTTGGAATAAGGGCATGACACATAAAATGTGGTTCAGAACGTTCAATAGCGCCCTTTTTGATACACCTTTTAATCAGTGTATAGGTTGTGTTCATGTTCCAACCAACTTCTGCATTAAGAACATCGGATATGTGCTTTGCAGTAGTATCACCCTCACGCCAGAGTACGTC
>CAJUAE010000176.1 GCA_910583965.1 uncultured Lachnospiraceae bacterium | reverse complement strand
ATAATGCGTCGGGAGGCTTTCGCTTCCTTTCGCATTTAATGTTACAATTTTCAAATAACTTTTAAGGTGCAAAAAATATTGACAAGAACCCTTAGCAATGTTAATATATATGAGTATGCCGCATAACTAGGTTTAAATGTATCGAGAAATACTACCAAAGTTAGCGAGTAATTATTTAGGAGGTGCAATATGTACGCAATTATTGCAACAGGTGGAAAGCAGTACAAGGTTTCCGAGGGAGATGTCATCAAGGTAGAAAAACTTGATGTAGAGACAGGAAACACTGTGACTTTTGACAATGTTATTGCTGTTAGCGATGAGTCTCTTAAAGTGGGCGCTGATGTAGCAAACGCAACTGTTTCCGCTACCATTATGGAGCAGGGCAGAGGCAAAAAAGTTATTGTCTACAAATATAAGAGAAAGACAGGCTATCACAAGAAAAATGGTCATAGACAAGCATACACACAGGTTAAGATTGATAAGATCAACGCTTAATAAATGTTGTTAGTGAAATATTATGACTACGATTGTAATCTTTAAATCCAACGATAGTTATAAAGGATTTACCTGTATGGGACACGCAGGCTTTGGACGGTCTGGGAAAGATATTGTATGTGCTTCTATCTCTATCTTGGTAATTAATACGCTCAATGCTATTGAGGTATTGGCAAATGAGCATATGATTACAGAGAGCGATGAGCGAGAAGGATATATTGAATGTCAATTTCCAGATGAAATTAATGACAAAACAAAGCTGCTAATGGATTCTTTGGTGATGGGTTTAAAAGAGATCGAACAGAATTACGGTAAAAAAAGACGGCTTTTTTTAAAAGAAAAGTGTTATTTCGAGCTCATAATCAAGGAGGTGTAAAACATGATGAAACTAAATCTTCAGTTTTTTGCTCATAAAAAGGGAGTTGGTTCTACAAAGAATGGTAGAGACTCAGAATCTAAGAGATTAGGTGCAAAAAGAGCAGATGGTCAGTTCGTAAAAGCAGGCAACATTTTATTTAGACAGCGTGGAACAAAGATTCATCCGGGAGTAAATGTTGGTATCGGAGGAGATGATACATTGTTTGCATTAGTGGATGGTGTACTCAGATTCGAGAGAAAAGGAAGAGATAGAAAACAGGCTTCCGTTTATCCTGTAGAGAAGAAATAGTGTTATATTTACGGATTTACTAAGGCTTCAGGTTTCACCTGAAGCCTTTTGCATATAACTGACTAATAAAAGATTTCTAAAAAAGAAAGGTTGAAATAATGTTTGCAGACAGAGCCAAAATATATATTAGAAGTGGAAAAGGCGGAGATGGGCATGTATCCTTTCGACGAGAGAAATACGTACCAAATGGTGGACCAGATGGTGGAGATGGCGGAAATGGCGGGAGTGTGATTTTTGAGGTTGATAAAGGTCTAAACACATTGACTGATTTTCGACATATTAGAAAATATTGTGCACAAGATGGAGAGCAAGGCGGAAAAAGAAATTGCCGTGGGAAAAATGGTTCCGATATCATAATAAAAGTACCAGAGGGAACTGTAATAAAAGAATTGGAATCTGGCAAGATTATTGCGGATATGTCTGGTGAAAATTGTAGACAGACAATTTTAAGTGGTGGAAAAGGTGGTAATGGGAATCAGCATTATGCAACTGCAACAATGCAGGCACCGAAATATGCACAACCAGGACAACCATCGAAGGAATTAAATCTTTTTCTTGAATTAAAAGTTATAGCAGATGTAGGGCTGGTTGGTTTTCCGAATGTTGGGAAGTCTACATTATTATCTCGTGTCACAAATGCACAGCCTAAGATTGCGAATTATCATTTTACAACATTGAACCCTAATCTTGGGGTAGTAGATCTTGAAGGTGGAGAAGGTTTTGTTATTGCAGATATCCCAGGATTAATTGAAGGTGCTTCTGAGGGTGTTGGGCTTGGACATGAATTTTTAAGACATATTGAGCGAACAAAAGTTCTTATTCATCTTGTCGATGCTGCTTCTACAGAAGGACGCGATCCTATTGCGGACATTTATGCAATCAATAAGGAACTGGAATCTTACAATGCTGATATTGCTAGTAAACCACAGGTAATTGCAGCGAATAAGATAGATGCAATCTATACTGCGGAAGATGAAAATCCAATAGATAGAATTAAAAAGGAATTTGAGCCAAAAGGGATTCGAGTATTTCCTATATCAGCGGTTTCTGGACAAGGATTAAAAGAGCTTTTATATTATGTGGCGGAGTTGCTTTCTCAAATTGAGGAACCACCAATTACTTTTATACCTGAATTTAATCCAGATACAGACATTGTTGTAGGAAATGAACCTTTTACAGTTGAGTATGACGAGAAAAATCAGGTATATGTTATTGAGGGACCTCGTATTGAAAAGATGCTTGGTTATACAAATCTAGAGTCTGAGCGCGGATTTAAATTTTTTCAACAGTTTCTTAAAGACAATGGAATATTAGAAGAATTAGAAGCACTTGGTATTCAGGAAGCCGATACTGTGCGAATGTACGGTTTTGCATTCAGCTATTACAAGGAATAAATTTAAGAAAGGGAGATGTGGCTATTTTTATAAAATAGTTGCAAAACAATATAAAAATGACAAGCAAACAAAGAGCTTATTTAAAAGGATTGGCAATAAATTTAGAACCTTTATTTCACATTGGAAAATCATCTGTCACTCCAGAAAATATTGAGGCGATTTCAGAAGTTTTTAATACACATGAACTTGTAAAGATTGCTGTACTAAAAAATTGCATTGATGATCCTAAAGAAATTGCAACGGTTGTTGCAGAGCGTACACGTTCCCAAGTTGTTCAAGTTATTGGAAAAAAGTTTGTCCTCTATAAACCGTTTAAACAGAATCCAAAGATTATATTACCGAAATAAAATTGGAGGGGTTCTATGGAAAGTAAAAAGCGCGTTGGTATTATGGGAGGTACTTTTAATCCTATTCATTATGGGCATCTGCGCTTAGCACAGGAAGCACAGGAGCAAGTACTGCTTGACAAAGTGCTTTTTATGCCAAGTGGAAACTCTTATATGAAAAAAAATGTTCTTGATACGCAAAAAAGAGTTGAAATGACAGCATTGGCAATAAAGCAATATTCAAAGTTTGAATTGTCGCTGATTGAAGCACAAAAAACAGGAAATACCTATACTTGTGAGACACTGCAGTATTTGACAAGAACAAATCCAGACACGCAATATTATTTTATTATTGGGGCAGATTCTCTATTTCAAATAGAGCAATGGAAAAGTCCAGAGCAAATTTTTCAATTTTCGATACTGATCTGTGCAGTTAGAGATGATTATGATTTTGATATAATACAAAAAAAAGGAGAAGCTTTAGCGGAATTTGGGGCAGACATTATTTATCTTAATACTCCTAAATGGGATATTTCATCTACAGATATAAGGGCAAAAGTTAAGAGTGGATTTTCAATCCATGGATTGGTTCCACCAGAAGTCGTACATTATATAGAACAGGAGCATTTATATTATGAAGAAGATTAAGAAGTATTTAAAGAAACATCTGACAAAGGATCGCTATCGTCATACACTCAATGTGGCATATACGGCCATTGCAATGGCGATGCGGTACAATCCTAATCCAAGTAATTCTGATTTTGTAAAAAGGGCTGAGATTGCCGGATTATTACATGACTGTGCGAAGTGTATGGAGAACGATAAGAAACTTCGTATTTGTGAGAAAAACAAACTTTCCTGCAGCAATTTTGAGATAAATCATCCTTATTTACTACATGGCAAAGTAGGTGCGTATATTGCTAAAACAAAGTTTGATATTGATGATGAAGAAATTTTACAGGCTATTACATGGCATACAACAGGACGTCCCAATATGTCACTTCTTGAAAAAATTATTTTTGTAGCAGATTATATTGAACCTGCACGCAATCCGATACCAGAACTTGATTTGATTCGGCAGCTTGCATTTATCGATATTGACAAGGCAATGCAAAAGATATTATCAAATACGTTAAAATTTCTGGAATCAAAAGGAAATGCTATTGATAAAATGACGCAGATTACCTATGATAGTTATGTGAAACCTACTGTGACAATTCCATATAAAACTACAGCATTGAATCGTTAGCACTCTAAATAGATTTAACAATATAATAGTGCGAAATAGATGATTCACAATTCTAATTTTCTATAGATGGAGTACTAATATAACCTGCAAAAAGGAGGGAACTTTACTTGAATACAATAAACAATACTTTGAAAAAGGTAGTTGATGCGCTTGAGGATAAAAAAGCAGAAAATATTCAATTGATTGACATTAGTGAAGTGTCTGCAGTTGCTGACTATTTTGTGATTACAAATGGAACCAATATGAGTCAAATTCAAGCACTATCAGATAGTGTGGAGGAGAAACTTATTGTTAATGAAATCCGTCCAAGAAATATTGAAGGGTATAATACTGCAAATTGGATACTAATGGATTATAATGATTTTCTTGTGCATATTTTTGATCGAGAGAGTAGAGGATTCTATGATTTAGAACGAATCTGGCGTGATGGAAAAGTGATTGATATACGGTCATTATAATGAAGAATTTATTCTCACAAACAAAGAGTTAATCGATTGAGAAGCATATATTTGGTGATATTGCAAAGGTATTGATTTAAATAAATGTATTATTTTATAAATAGGGGTGTCCAAATAAAATATATTAGCAAGAGCTGATGGACACCCACTGCACGAGTAGGGGAAGTAATTTTCCCTACTCGACTTGAAAACTTTTTTAAAGTTAGTTA
>CAJUAE010000175.1 GCA_910583965.1 uncultured Lachnospiraceae bacterium | reverse complement strand
AAATACAGAATATACCCCAATAGCGAACAGAGAACACAGATTGCAAAAACATTTGACTGCTGTCGGTTTGTTTATAACCAGACATTGGCATATCGGAAAGAAACTTATGAGAATGTGGCAAGGAATATTTTAGCAGAAGGACTAAGGCAAACAGCGTAAAGGGAAACGATATAGGGTAGGGACTGCCCGAATTAACGCCTGTGGAGATAGTAGGTAAACCAAACAAGTTTGGTTACGAGGTTGATGAAGCAGAAAGCCCATTGGCTTTAGACAATGGGTAGTTCATCAGTTAGAGCGCTCTGTCTATCATGTTACAGAAGATGAAAAAGGTACTGAAAAACTCACTCGTTTTTATGGAAAAATAGTTAACGGTGTCACTTTAGTAGGAAAACTATTAAGTGCAGGTTGGGTTCGCGGAGAAATTTTAGACGGAGGGTTTTTTGATAACTGTTATCGCAGCGACCATGAATTTGGTGCAGAATTAACCTTTTCTGGCTGTTCTGTTGGATACGCAAATGAAGAAGTAATAATTGACGAGTTAGTTTTTACAAAAGTGGTTCACAATGCTTCTTATAAAGAAGAAACATGCACTCCAGACAAGATAAGTGAACGTTATTTCAGTGAGATTATTCTTCAGATTACAAGAATTGTAGGAGAATAACAAACATTAAAACGCTATTTTGATTTTATGGAAGATTTTGTGATATACACAGATTAAGATGTTGGGGTCAAAAGGTATTTTGCCCCCTATGATACCACGGATTGCTCCGCATTTCATGCTCCCGCAATCCTAAAACACCTCAAATTCGCTCATTTTTCTGTGAAAAATGGCTACTTTTCGGTGTTTTTGCGGGTCCCAAGTTCAAAAATCCTCTTGCAAGCAAGCTTGCATCGGATTTCTTGACCTTTTGACCCTGTTATCAGATTAAATTAATGTATGTATTTTAAAAGTTGCATAAGTTTGTGTATATTAAAAAATCTTCTACAATATGAAGTAAGACTTTCAGAGCCTATTTGTGATAAAAGGAGGTAGATTCTAATGAATTCGCAAGCACAAGACAGGGATATGCAGAATATTCAAAAAGTCCTAGGGATGCTACAATTGACTGAAAAAAATCAAAAAATCGCAGAACAATATATGAATATGTCTGCGCCAGAAGACACTACTTTATTAAAGGAAGTGGAACATCAAAGTTTTGCAAATTTTTCGCGTGATATTAACTATGAACTGTATACTTTTTTACAAATGTATAAAAGCACCAAGACGGAATTAGCTGGTCGTTTTATCCGTCTTACAGCCGAGATTGGCGGTGAGACTTGTTCTAATTTTCTTGTGTATTGTCAGATATTTCAAAATATTAATTATCTTGGAAAATTTTTGTCTCCAATTCAAAAAGCAGTGATTCATGCAAATACAATTGTGTCGGATTCTCGCAATTTTAGTGCAAATTTTATAGAGCCACTTGTAAGAATGGGGACTAAAAATCCAGAAGTGTTTTCGCAGATGATAGAATTGTGTTATAATGAAGAAAAAGTTAATACGAAGATGTTTTTGGCAGCATTGTATTTGCATTGTGTGAAGCCTTCAGAGGACGCAAAAGGCACGCTTTACATCGCAATGAACGAAGACGACAGAATATTTGGAGACCCGGATTGTACAAAGAAAATGAGGACATATCTTGAACACTGTCTAACAGTCAATATTGGGAAGCTAATGACAAAAGATAGCCAGTTAGAGAAAACAAACTTAGAACTTCTTCAAAACTTTGTACAAAATGCAACGTTAAATGAACCAATTCCTGAAGATATTCGTTCTATTCTAGCTGGAAAATGCAGAAATGATTATCAGATGGCGTTTTTGCCATTTCTTGCATTTCTTGCAATAGAACATTCTGACCAATTTGTATCTGTGATTCGTCTTGCCGACGCGCTGGATTTTATGGCAGTCAAGAATAGTCCATTAGATTATTGTCTTGTAGCTGGACAGGACTGGTTTGATAGGCATATCTTTGTATTGAGAAATTATTTAATCATTCCAGATGATATGTATCTTCGCTGGGCAGTTTCCAAGAAGCAGACAAAAATTTTGGAGTACATAGCAAAAAAAGCGCCAGAAACAACTTGTGATGTGTTGATGGACCTTCCAGTAAATGAAAAGGGATATTTAATAACCTATATAAAAATAGGAAATCCGTTGTTCTATGAAGAAAACAAGGAATTATTTTGTGATAACTACCGCAAAGCTGCGGCAAAACAGGCAGCTAGTATTTTTAATACTTCACAAAATGAGGCAGAGCGATACTTGTTGGGAGAGATACAAATTTCAGACATTCTTTTCTGTGTACCTAGCTGGCGGGATGCAAATGGAAGACAATGGAGGACCCAATGTAAAGATATTTACAACTATATTTTATGTGGTGAACTGCAAGTTTACAAAAGAGCACTGGTGTTAGAATTTTTAAGTTTGAATACAAATTATATCTCTGAATTTTGGATTGATTTGGAATTGAATCAGACAGAGAGTGCCTTGAAATATAAGGAAGTTGATTCGCGTCAGACAAACAGTATTTTAAAACTGATGGATGAAGAAAAAATTCCTCCTCAATATCAAATAGAATTTTTGAGTACAGCATATAATAAAAGTTATTTTGCATTCTATTATCGAAAAAATTCGTATCAGGAATGTCTGGAAGTGATTGCATCCTATCATGACGATTGGCATAATGAGTGGAAAAGCGCTTCTCAAAGTCACTTTATACCATCGCGTATTTTGGCGATTCGTGTGATGGAATTACAGTGGGACGAATATAAAGAAGAACTGCTTGCCTGCGCCAAAGAAAATAGCAAGGAGGCAAGAGAGTTACTCCAAGCAATCTATGTTGCACACCCTGATTGTGAGGAGCAGATTCTTACGATGCTCAAATCTCCACGCGGCCTAGAACGTGAGATGGCAATAGAAGTTTTGTGTTGTTGGGGAGTGGAAAAATATCACAATGCGCTTTCCGTGTCACTTGAAAATGAAAAGACAAAAAAGATACGCACAATTATACAAAATGCAATTGGTGTTGAGATTTGTCAGAATAATACAGCAGAATCAACCCTAGAAAATCTAGTACATGAAATTTTAATTGGTACATGGAAACGAAAACTGTCCTGGTTGTCATTTGAGTCCGTTCCCAAAGTACATAAAAGAGATAAAGAACAAGCAACAGAGGAGTATCTTGCCGCTATATTAATCAGTTATAATGATATGAAAACACTTGGAATTAGCAAAGAGGCACAAAGACTGGCAGCAGAACTCAATGCCGCGGAATTGGCACGCTACATTAAGGAAATATATCACTTTTGGATAAATGAAGGTGCACAGGCAAAACGTAAGTGGGTGTTATATGCCGCTTCGATTCATGGTGGCGAGACGATAGTGACAGAACTATATGCGCAACTTCAAGATTGGGCAAAAGAAGGACGTGGAGCAATGGCTGCGGAGGCAGTAAAAGCTTTAGCACTCAATTCATCACCTACAGCACTAGTTCTTGTTGACCAGATTTCAAGAAAATTTAAAAATCGTCAAGTAAAAGCCGCCGCAGTCCAAGCGCTTGATTATGCCGCAGAACAGCTTGGAATAACAAGGGAAGAAATGGAAGATAGAATTGTTCCAAATTTAGGTTTTAACACACAGATGGAACGTATATTTGACTATGGAAAACGCCAATTTAGAGTAGTCTTGACACCCACGCTTTCCTTAGCAGTATATGATGAAAATGGAAAACAGCTAAAAAATTTACCTGCACCTGGAAAGACAGATGAGACAGAACTGGCAAAGGCAGCAAACGACGCATGGAAACAGTTAAAAAAGCAGCTAAAAACTGTGATTTCAGCACAAAAACTACGCTTAGAACAAGCGCTTATCACAGGACGGCAATGGGAGAGTAAAAATTGGAAGGCATTGTTTGTTGAAAATCCAGTTATGCATCAATTTGCAACAGGATTATTGTGGGGTGTTTATCAAAATAAGGGTTCCGATAGAATATTAACAAAAGCATTTCGCTATATGGAAGATGGCACATTCAATACAGTAGAGGAAGATGAATATCAACTTTCGGAAGTGGCTGATATTGGATTAGTACATCCATTAGAACTTTCAGAAGAAGAACTTATCGCATGGAAAGAACAGCTTTCTGATTATGAAATTGTACAACCAATTGAACAGTTAGAACGTCCTATTTTCCGTCTGACAGAACAAGAAAAAAATGCGTTGGAACTCACCCGATTTGGAGGAGTAGTCGTAAATTCGCGTGCTCTTTTTAGTAAACTTCAAAATATGGGTTGGTACAAAGGATATGTTGGTGATGGAGGGAGTTTTGATACCTATAATCGTACAGACCAAGATAAAGTTGTGGAACTAAAGTTTTCTGGTGATGACATTGTTGGCTTAGATATTGATGTGATTGTTTATGGTGTATATTTCTCAAAAATAGGAGAATCCAATCAAGTTGTTTCCTGTAAACTTGAGGAAGTAGACCCACGATATTTTAGTGAGATAATCCTACAGCTTACAAAGGCAACAGCCTCCTCAACAAAGAGAGAATCCTACCCTGATTGTAAAAATCAGCGATGGTTTTAATCGTTTATAGTGTGAAATTTTAATTTCACACATCCTGATTTATACGCCCACCAAAGTGGGCAGATGAGAGTTAGCGTGAAAAGTACTTCTAACTGCCTGTGGCAATTTCCACTCGCACCAAAAGCTGTTTCGTGGAGAAGTTTAATCTTTATTAGCTATAATTTATTTATATATTGATAACTAATACTTGAGAGTTGAAAGTTCTCAATAAAAAAATAACCCTTTCGCATAAATCT
>CAJUAE010000174.1:3320-4886 GCA_910583965.1 uncultured Lachnospiraceae bacterium | reverse complement strand
CTCTATGCTCTTTTTCCTAGAGTCAAACAGAAAGAATTAACGTCGTTTACTATATTATGCTTGTACTGCCTCTATATCTTATTTTGACTTTTTTATAGATGTTACTCTTGTTGCGGCTTTATGCCATTTCGTTAACAGTTCTAAATCTGTCTGTTCCACAATAATCTCCATGCCGCCAAGTCAGCGCAACAAATAGTAATGAAGGCTTTCAACACTACTCATCTAACCAACCCATAATCATCAAAACAATACATCCATTCTTACACCTGTAATCCCAGATTCCCTAATACCTGCCTAGACTCCTGTATTGTTCTGTCAACCTCCACTTGGTTCACCTCGTTCATTTCATCAGAAACTTCTGCTTTTTTTACCAAGCTTACCTTACACATCTTACGTAAAAGTCCAACAAGCAGTATTGAATTTTTTATTGCTATCTTTTCTTCTTCTGAAAACTTATTCCAATCTACCTTACCAAGCGCATAGATTGTATATGAAACCTCTCTAGTCATATTTGTGTATGCCTTATTTACTGACTCTAAAGAAGTAATATATGTCTTTGCTGTACCTTTTAAATCGTCCAGATAACTGCATATTTTATTAATTGTATCCTCAGCTTTCTTCATTTGACTCCACGCTTCATCCGCTTTATCCGATAATTTACTTCCCGTCACATTGAATATCACACCTGCCGCAAGCAATCCTATCCCTAATGTTGCACCGCCAAGCACAGCAGACCCCAGTGCCATTCCGCCACCGCCTGCTGCAAGTGGTCCTCCTCCCAAAACTGCAAGGGTAGCATTTGTGGCAGCAGCACCACTGAGTGACGCAATCGCTGTTCCTGTTGATGCTGTTCCTAACGCCATCACCGCTGATGTCGTTGCTCCGGCGGCTGCAAAGCCGCCAGCAGTACCTGCCGCTGCGCTGCCAAGTCCGCCAAGCAGTACCCCTGCTCCAACCGATACTTCCTGCAATTCTTCTTTATTATATTTCGGAAGTTCCACTCCTTCTATTCTGATATCTTTAAACTTAGGACGATTTTGAATTTGTTCTATCATATCTGCAAACTTATCAAAACCGTTTAGTATATTCAGCTCCAAAATTCCCAGCTTATCCATTTCTTCATTTGTTGCCTTATTACAGCGTTCAAGTTTCTCATTGTTCCTTTTATGACGCTCTTCTGCATTTTTCATGGTATCGTTTGCCTCTTTCATTTTTGACGCACCAGAAATACCGCTCCCTACACCTACTGCACCGGCTATCGCAGCACCTACACCTAAAATAATTGGTAATGGCATATTTCATTCCTCCGATTTCTTTAGTTTTTTGCATATATCTTTATTCAATTGATAATACTCTTCCAAACTCATATACTGACTAAAAAATAATTTGTAGCATTCATCAACTCTGCAAAGCAACGGTCGCTCATTATAGATTGAACACTCATTTCCCGATAAATATTTGCAGACACCATCTCCCCTGTCCAGATTTGAATACAATTCTGATTTATTAAGATTCCTGCAACAACAGCCACATTGGTCACATTGAAACATAACTAATCAAATATTA
>CAJUAE010000174.1:0-3220 GCA_910583965.1 uncultured Lachnospiraceae bacterium | reverse complement strand
GTCACATTGAAACATAACTAATCAAATATTAAAGTATTATTCTTATTTGACATAAACTCATCAAAGTCACCTTTCCAAGGTTTCTGTATACCAAGCCTGTCAAACGTATTCAATAAAATCTGGTTCAGTTCTTTGTCTGTTTTTGCTGTTGTAAACACTTTCATAATCTCATTGTATTCTTCTGTTTCTTTCTTAAATGCTTCAATATCAATTGATTCCAATTCATGCAAATATATTAAAAGAGCTTCATTAATGCGTTTGAACGCTTCAATATTCTTTTGTAACGCATCCGCTAATCCAAGCCTAATACATACTTCTTTCAACACAAGCGTCACAAATCTGAACCATGCAATGATATTTAAACGCATAAAGAACGCTAAAAAATTACCACCTGAACGGATTCCTGCATCAATCCCATCCATTACACAAAGTGTACCATTCCCAAATAATAACATGATCCTTAAATCATCATGTTGGTGTGTTGGTATACATTCCTTTAATGCTTTCCCATATTGAAAGCGGCGACGCAGTGCCCATATTAGACGTATGGATAAATCCGTAATTATAACTGGTATAGCAGATGCTAGTCCAAACCTAAAATCATATCCTTCTTGAAATGCTCGTACCGCAATTGTTGCAAGATCCTGCCTGTCCTGTCCTACACGAAAAGAACCAAATTTACAGAATTGAAAAAGTTCATAGAAAGGGATTACGACACCCGCTCCTCTTCCTGAATTTCCCCTGCTTCCAGAGCTTCCTGCAATATCAGACATAATGTGCCCAAACCAATTTGCAATTCCGCAGAACAGTTTTGCTACAAAATTTCCTCCCTGTAATTCATATGTATCGCTTCTAATTGTTACTAACTGTCCATCTGCGATAAATGATGAGGTGGAAGTAAACTGGTTCAGCAATGAGAAAAATAACCCTACAAGATCCGGTGAATGAGATAACGACATCATATGATGATTTCTGGTAGACATATTAAATAAATTCTCTACATCGGCAGAATACCGCTGGTCATAATTAACTTTAAACTGTTTTTCCAAAAAGCCAATTGCACTGGCAGGATTACCTTGCTGATTATTTCTGGGATTCCATCCTGAAGCCTTTGCAAACCCCATCACAGCATTATCAACCTGTTTATCTGTCCAATTCCCTAATGTACTATTTTGGGGTGCACCTACAAGAAATATATCTATCAACCCTCCAACAGCCCCACAGGCAACTGCTGCCAAATAATCGTATTTATCACATTTATCTTTGCTTTTTAAAAGTTTTCTATTATCCTCTGAAACTTCTATTATTGAGTAATTTTTACTGATTCTTCCCACTATGATCTCCCTTATACACTTATTAATATTTCAGCTATTAAATAGCGTAGATACTGTAGTCATTGTATATTCTATTATGCTTTCTCCCTGACTCCTTATCCATATATCAATTCCTTTTCCAAACACCTCCGCTTCAATTAGATAGGTTCCTTCTTCCTCACTCAGAATCCTTGCTGTGGGCAAACGGTCAAGAACAGACTCTATTGATGTACCTATATATTTAAATCTGACTTTTTGAAGCTTACCACCATACATAAACTGAATACGTTTTCTAAACTCTCCTTCCTCAAACCGGTTTGCATAAGGTATTCTAAAGTGTTCATTTAGAACTTCTAACTTCTTAATTCGGTCGATACGATAAATCGTAGGAAAAATATCATCAGGATTCTCAAAGGCTTCTTTTTTATTGATATTCTCAATAAATCCCACCAAATAAAAATAGTACTCAGAAAATAATATTGCCAATGGTTGCAATCTCCGTTCTACAGTGGCATTTCCTTTTAGCTTCCCATATTCTATCCATATCACACGACTCTCTCGAATTGCCTGACCCAATGGCGTCATCCAATGCAAAAATTCTTTATGATGTCGTAATTCTACATAGTGAAATCTCTCATTATTCAGCATGTCATTTAAAACAGCCTTGTTCTCACGCGGAATACAGTTATCAATCAGCTTGTCCAATATATTCATCATTTCGTCTTTGGTAAACGCGCGACTTTCCAGAAGAATTTTACTGATTGCAAGCACTTCATTATTAGAAAGCCTTGACTGGGCTTCCTGTTTCAAACAATAACCTTTCTTATAATAATCATAGATTAGCAGTTCTGTATTATCATCTTGATTCTCATTTTTCGGCTTTGTATAATTACAATGCAGAAAGCTTCTTATATCATCTAGATCCCTTTGAATCGTCTTTTCATTTACACCAGTCTGTTCAGCAAGCTCACTCTTTTTCAGGATTTGACCTTGTAACAGTCTTGAGTATATGTATAAGATACGGTCTGCCTTATTCATTTGTTCCCTCCATAAGTTTCTTACTTCTTAATATACTTATCATATTGGACATATACTGTCCATATTTGTAAATTTCTTCAATGAATTTTGTTTTAACTATCTTTATTTTAACACTAGTATACCATATAATTAAATCTTTTTAGTATATTATTATAAAAAATAGTACTATTTAATATGTTATGAGATACAATTTTTCATCATAAACTATAAATTGGAGGTTTTGTAACGAATGAAAAATGATACTTTAGCAGTTATAGGGACACGAATATCGGAAATCCGCCGTTATCATAAAGTCACGCAAGAATCCTTAGCCGATTTACTGGGAATCAGCCCAAAACATATCAGTCATGTGAAAAATGCCACTTCCAGCCTCTCACTAAAAAATCTTATTCAATTTTGTACAATTTTCGATTGTAGTTTAGACTACATTGTCTTAGGAAAGCAAAGTAACAAAGCACTCGCTGAACTACCTGACGAGATCGTAAAGATTTGAGTATTGGAAGTAGTCATGACATAGACCAACTGAACTGTTATTTACAATTCTGTATCGAATTGCAGAATAAGCAGGACTGAACTCTTTATGGGGTGAGGTCCTGTTTCATTTTACGCCAAACCTCAAATCAGTATAAAACATTTATAAAATCTGCTATTCCTTGTTTGTAAGCTAACTTTTCTGTTATTGCCATCGTTTCCATGACTGCACTAAAATACTCCTCAAATACATCTAACTGTTTTTCTGTAAGTTCTATGACAAGTCGCTTATAAGTTTCTCTCAATACTTCATAAGCCTGTTTGTATTCTAGACTTTGTAATTGTGTATATGTAAGTCGTTCGACGATATCATTTTCTAAATCGTTCATTATACCTAT
>CAJUAE010000173.1 GCA_910583965.1 uncultured Lachnospiraceae bacterium | reverse complement strand
GCGGAGCAATCCGTGGTATCATAGGGGGCAAAATACCTTTTGACCCCAACATCATTAACATTAAGGGAGTATAGTTCACTTGTTTATCAGGGCGGTGGAAATCACTCGCAAAAATGCTTGTACTTTTGCATCTTGTATACAAAACTTGTTATTGTTTACGAGTCATAAAATTATGCCAAAATTACATGAGGTGTCAACAGTGACATTAAAAGTGCTATCATGAAAAATAGTAGCATTACAAAAAGACAATTCAGCTTTTATTCTATTGGAAAGATAAAAATATCTTCGATTGGTGTATCCACAGCACGCGATATATCCACAGCCAACTTTAGGGAAGGATTATATTGCGCTTTTTCCAGACGCATAATCGTCTCTCTGCGCACGCCTACTTGAACTGCCAAGTCTTCTTGGGTCATCTCTTTTAATAATCTGTATTTCTTTAGTCTGCATTCAAAATCTGGCACTTTTTATTCCTCACTTTCATCTAGCAATGTTTCATGGTCATATCGATACAATAAATATTCACTTAAAAAAATATCAATTGCAAATGCACAAGAAATTATAATTACAAGTGCAATTAGTGTATAGTCCAACTTTCCTAAAAACCTTCCTTGCACAAGTAAAATTGTTGCAAAAAATATTATTATTAACGCCACTCTGTTTGCTATCAACTGTGCCTTGTAACTATTTTCTTTGTATCGCTCATCCATAAAAGTATTTGACATTTTTCCCTCATAGAAAAATCCAAAAAAACCAAAAAATACAAAAAACGCAAATGGATAAATAGATTGATCTATACTATAAGTCGAGAATCCTAAAAACCCAAAAAATCCGAAAAACCCCAAAAATCCTAATTTAGGATTAATCTTTCGTGTCCTCTGTAATACTTTTTGTCTTTTTCTGTTTGCAATATCTGTTTGAATTATTAAACCAATTAGTGCAAAAACATACAAGATAGTACATAAAACTGCAACAAGCATTGGCAAATCTTTGATTGAAAATACATAGGGAAATTTTATTGGAACAACAAGCCTTGCGTCATTATAGTTCACTGCATACCAAATCGCTCCAATCAGCATTAACACACAAGTAATTCCTAGACTAATAATTATTTTTACTTTTTTCTTCATAGTACCGCCTCCGTGTTGTGATTTATTTATATCTTTACGAGATAAATATATCACTTTTGTAAGATATTGTCAAGGACAAATATAATCAATATTAAACTCCTAAAATTTTGGGTTACAATTAATGCACACAAAATGCTACAAAGCAAGCATTTTTGACACTGGCTTAGACACCATGCAATAAGTGCATCGTACAAGTGCAAAAAGTAATAATTTTACTAAAAAATCTTTTCTTAAAAACTATAAAAAATGTCCTGTACAATTTACGTTAATTGTTTTTAGATGCCTATATACAATTAAGTAGAATCAGTCGCACGTGGCTAATTCACCGTTTTAACAGCATATTTCCTTTGCATAAATCTACAAAAAAGGAAGGGAGATATCCTGCTATAATACAGATATCTCCTTTCAAAAGTACATTATAAATTTATTAATAATTCCCTTTCCCGTTGCTTGAACATACAGTAGAAAAAATGAATTTAGAATCTACCTTTTTCTTTTGTACGATATCATCATAGGAAAAGGCAAACAACAAACTATGATAGACATTAACACTCAGTGCATAATTTTTTTCATTTAAAAATTTTTACTTTTACAGAAAAATATATTTACAAATAAATAGCACTGCCAACACATACATGAGCGGTGTCACTTTCTTCGCCTTCTTGCAGCAGACATTCACTGTTACATAAGAGATCACACCGATTGCAATACCCTCTGAAATGCTGTATGCAAGCGGCATTGCAAGCATACATAGATATGCAGGAATGGCCTCTGACAGATCATTAAAGTCCACTTTTATAATGGAAGAAACCATTAAAAATCCAACAAAGATAAGAGCAGGTGCTGTTGCAAAACCTGGAATTGCAGTAAAGATTGGTGCAAAGAATATTGCAATCAGAAATAAAAATCCTGTCACAATGGACGCAAGACCTGTTCTTGCACCTGCACCAACACCTGCGGAACTCTCCACAAATGTTGTGGTAGTTGAAGTTCCAAGTACAGCACCTGCCGACGTAGCAATCGCATCTGCCAAAAGTGCCTGTTTAATATTGGGAAGCTTTTCATTTTTATCAAGCATATCTGCTTTTGTGGCAACCCCCACAAGTGTTCCTATGGTATCAAACATGTCCACAAATAGAAATGCAAACAAAACAACAATAAAATTTGCAATGCTTACATTGGAAAAATCACCCACAAAGCACTGTCCAAACGTCTCAGAAATCGCAGAGAAATCTGTGATGGCAAAACTTGGATACAAGGAATAGAATCCATTTTCCACATCCACAACATAAATGCCCAATGCCTGACAAATCATACCAAGAATCCAAGTCGCAATAATTCCAATCAAGATAGAACCTTTTACATTTAATGTGTAGAGAACTGCTGTCAGCAATGTTCCTATAATCGCAAGCAGTGCACAGATACCAAGTGTATGAAATTCTGATGCAAAACTTACATAAGTTGTAAGCGTTGAGTCACTATTTACAATCACATGTGCACCTTGTAATCCCACAAATGCAATAAACAAACCAATTCCGGCACTGACTCCTTTTTTCAATCCACTAGGAATCGCATTAAAGATTGCTTCTCTCACATTTGTCAGAGACAAGATAATAAACACAATTCCCTCTGCAAATACTGCCAAAAGTGCTACTCTCCAGTCATAGCCATAACTTCCACACACCGTAAATGCAAAATATGCATTCAGTCCCATACCAGGCGCCAGCGCAAACGGATAGTTTGCCATTAATGCCATAACAATAGTACCAATAAAAGATGCCAGACAAGTCGCCATAAGTACTGCGGTCGCATCCATTCCAGCAGCGGACAGCATACTTGGATTTACAGCCAAGATATACGCCATTGTCATAAATGTTGT
The DNA here is from genome assembly GCA_910583965.1 of uncultured Lachnospiraceae bacterium. GTDB lineage: Bacteria > Bacillota > Clostridia > Lachnospirales > Lachnospiraceae > COE1. The sequence goes on along the minus strand of CAJUAE010000173.1, from coordinate 1,915 downwards.
AATGCCACCGATTACCTCTGTCTTGACATCTGTATTGTTTTGTTTGAGTTTAAATAATTTTTCAATCATTTGTGCTCCTCTCCTTTAATTTGTAATTTGGGGTTACTTCTTCCTTATTTTATTCTTATTCTTTGTTGAAGTCAACAACGTGTGGCAAGCTGTCTAAATCTATATTTCTGAAACGGTTACAATTCACACCCACGCCAGTTTTTATCATGTTATAAGTTATTGAGGTGTGAATTATAACAGATTTTGCACACAAAATGCTAAAAGGCAAGCATTTTGGCGCATGATTCCCACTACTTTGGCGCGGGTGTGAAAAGTAACCTGAAACGTAACTGTTATATTTTGCTGTGCTCCTAATTGACAGATAAGAAGCAAAACTGTAAAATAATAATAAGACAATAATTCTATACAAAGGAGGCGAATCAAATGAAAAAACTGCTGTGGATTCTAATTGCATATACGCTGATTTTGTCAGTGGCAATTCCGCTTAACGTTAGAGCGGCAGACAATTCGGTCTGGATACAGGAGCGCGGAAAAGAGGAATGGCATTACACAGATGGCATGGAAACGGATCTGACTGCCAAAATTCAGGACGAAACACTATATATTCAGGGAAAAGGAGCCATTCCTAATTATGATAAAGAACATTTAGGGAACAGACCATGGCACAATAAACCAATCCGTTTTCTCGTGATTGCTGATAATGTAACATCCATCGGAACAGAAGCATTTTCCAATATGAATAAATTGTATCATGTCACAATGTCTGCAGGAACTTTTATTGAGAGTCCTACTGCATTTTCGGGTATTGCAGAAGATTGTACCTTTGAGTTTACTGGAACCAATATTAGAAGCAGGAATATTGGCAATGTACCTTACAACAGCCTTGATAATATCACAGCCTTTATGCAGTACTACAATGGAACATTTTATTATCGCTTAGCAAATTATTATATGGTCGGTTGGGTACAAAATTCTGTCCTGCCAAAAATTGATAAACTTTCACCAAGCGATGTACATACCAAATACAGCAATCCTGAATATCCAATTAGAAATTTAAAGAGCACTCTGGAATTTGTTTCACAAAAACCAGATGCTAGTATGCATGCACATATTACAAGCAAACAACAGGGCACAAAAGCATTGGAAATCTTTTCACTGGTACTTGGAGATGCTGTATATGCCACTGCTTACAATATGTCCGTGTCAAGTTTTGATGGAATGATAACACAAACAGATACCCCGCTCACTTATCAAATGACAATTCCAGCAGCATTACTGTATCCTGGAAGACAGTTCTCTCTAATTCAATTAGGGGATGGTGTGGTAAATATTTTGGCAGATGAAGATCAAAATGACACGACATTGACATTCACAACAGATTACCCTTCTACTGTGTACGCACTGATTTACAGGGATTCTGGTACAACAAATATTGGACAATTGGCACCTTGACTTGTTTAATTATTTCTTTGTGGCATTGTCATCAATTGTTTTATTCGTTATAATTCATTACCCCAGCGCCTAAATGCCTACTTTTCGGCATTTGGTATGCATCAATTGTCGCAATTCACACCAAAGCTTCTTAAAGGAATATATACTCTGGCATGGGGTGAATTGCAACAGTCCTATTTTCAATTATAAAAAATTTTTAAAAAAAGTATTGACACTTTATAAATGCAGTGGTATAGTATTTATTGTTCAGTGAGTCATAAAATAAATCAATTAAAAATTGCACCGCTAGCTCAGTTGGTAGAGCACCTGACTCTTAATCAGGGTGTCCAGGGTTCGAGCCCCTGGCGGTGCACTGAAAGCACTATTTTTGAAGCAGAACGCTTTGGGGATGGTGTTTTTTACTTCCATAAAAATCCCCATGCCGCCTTTTGGCGGCTCAAATAGAAGTGAAAAA
>CAJUAE010000172.1 GCA_910583965.1 uncultured Lachnospiraceae bacterium | reverse complement strand
AAAATACTGTCTAAATCGCTTAAAATAAGCCCCAGAAGTCCATGAACGAGGGATAATATACACCATCTCCCCTTCACTACCAAGATTAAACAATCCCATTGCTGCAAAAATAAAATATAAATTGGGTGCGCCATAACATACGTCTGGCATAGCTGTTGCTTCCGGCGCATCTTTAGGTATCTTCATATATGGAGGATTGCCAATAACAAAATCATATTTCTTAGGATCGAAATTGCCGCCCAACATATGATTGAAGTCCAAATACTGACTTGTAATATAATTATCTGTGACAACATGAATTTGTATGTCTTTTTTAGAGTTTACCTGACAAGTATGCAAGTTCTCTTTTAACAATTCCAAAATGTTATCGTCATTTTCATAGCAAGTTAATTCTATCGTCTGAATAGAATCCATCCGTTCCAATCGTTCTAAGAGTGCACACGACAATATACCTGAACCTGCCCCTGCGTCTAAAATGCGAACTTTGAACAAATTTTCAGGAATAGTATATAGTCCAGCCATAAAACGTGCTGTCTCTTTACTTGTAAAAAACTGACCATATTTTTTACGCTCTTTTTTCGGCATATCATCAATATATCTGTTTGTACGTTCAATAATGCAATCTAACATCGTTTACCTTCTTTTCAATTAATCAAATCCTTGTTCCGTATTAATGCCAACATTATGTATGTGCTTAGAAAGATACCTACCTTTTTCCCTTTTAGCCCTATAAAATCTGTCCCTTGATAATTTCTTTAGCTCCTGCTCATAGCTATGGACGTACCTATATATTTCCGGAAAGATATCTGGTTCTATTTGTCTTAGCGAACATAAGGTTCCGTTAAGCTTTTCAATTTGATATATATTACTGCTTTTTTTACATTTTGCATATAACTCTATTATTTGTTTACGCTTACTATTAAGCACAACCTTTTTCCCTTGTTTTATTCCAACTCCGGTAACCACCTTAAAATCATTTACCTGATAGTAATGATCCTTTTTACTTTTTGCCAATAGTCCATTCTTTCTTAATACATCGGAAACCTCATCTCTCAAGATAGCTTTAATCGGAAAATCAGAGGAAAATGTCATATCATCTACGTAAAGCGAAAAATAGCAATTATATTCTTCTGCTAATTCATTTATTCTCTGAAACATGCTATGGTATGTCCAATATATAATTAGTTGGCTAGAGGGGCTTCCTGTTGGCAATGTTCCATTATATGTTACTAACTCAGTCATAATCCACGCAATATCAGATGCCATATTAAAAGTTTGTGAAAACATTTGATAGATTCTGCTTCGCTGCGCTGAATCATAAAATTTTGATATATCCATTGTTTTCACAAATCTATGTTCTAAATGCACCTCTGCATTTGTAATATAATTACATGATTTTTTACCCGACATTACCCATTCTGGCGTTATAATTCGTTTAAATAGTTTACAAATATGTCTTTGTATACCCTTTAAATCTTCTGGCGGTACAGTAAAATGTCTTTCTCCATCTCCATTGGGCTTCGGTCTTGAAAATTCATTATAACAATAGATATGTTTTTCCTTAAAATAGTTTTTAGGCAGATTTAAAAATTCCGCTAGCCTTCTTCTATTCCTCAACCGATACAATGGGCTGTTCTTTATTGGATAACATTTATTCATCTTCAAACTTACCAACTCTTTCAAGTATTTTCAATAATTTCATTCCCGCTAATGCCACTTTCTGTTTTTTATCATTTTGTACTTCAACATCATTTTCCAAAGCTTCTGCAAATAATAATAATGTTGATTTTTTCATTTCAAATACACTGGCATACTTATCTAATATATCCATTGTCGGCTGTTTCTTATTATTTTCTATCTCCGAAACATAGCTTTGAGAAATTCCAAGTTTCTCAGCTAATTCAGCAGATTTATATCCATTAAAAATCCGTAATAATCTAAGTGCTTCTCCAATCATAGATTTTCCCCTCTCTATCTATACATAGAAAAATAGATTAGTTGACACTAAAACAAGTTATCTAAAATCAACTCAATAATGGTTTTGCAAACATAGATAACAAATTTGCCAACCAATCTTATGATTGATTTCTTGTTATTTCTACAGAATGCCACCACTGTTTTAATGCCGGATTTGAAAAATACTTTAACTTTTCTGCAAAACCTTTTCATAGTTTCGCCTCCTTTCTCATCTTTATAATTAAAGATGCCATCCAAGAAAGGAATTCGAATCAAGGTCTTTTTTCAAATCACAAACTAATCCATCATTAAAGCGTGTTCCATCCACACGCTTTGAGAACGCTATGTACCATACTGCAGTATATGCTGTGCCAATGCGCACATACAATACAGAACACGCATGATACTCGCTCCCCGGTTTAAATTTAAGGTTTCCCTTCCAAGCAATTTGCTCACGTTACATCTTCTGGATGGATATACCTATTTGTTAAAGTACTATCAGTATAACACATAAGCAGAAAAAGTCAAGATATTTTATCGCTATTAGTGATATTTTTTAGATACCACATTCAACATATCGCAACCATCAACTTTAAACATCGTTTCTAAATATTATGTCACCATTAATCCTCCCTCACTACATGGTGCCAGCACCATGTCTATATGATTTTCAATAAAAAGAAAAAATACTGTCTCTTATCTACAACGTCTAAAAAATTACCTATTCCTTATATAGAGATTAGCATCTTACGAAAGGACATAGAAATACCATTCCCTCCCTCACCTTCTACCAGATAAAATTCCGTTCCAACTTCTCTCTCTGCCCCTTTAACTCATTCTGCTTCTCATACAAACTATTACGCTCCTCACACAGTTTTTTCATGTGTTCTAACTTTTCTCTGATGCCCTCCCGGCATTCCGGCTCTATCTGTTTGTATTCCCCTGTCAAGCTGCGAATTTTATTGTTATTCTCTTTCATCTGCTCCGAAACGCATATCCAATCAACTAAATTCCGCACTTCCATATCCATTTCATATAAATCTGTTTCCGCCAAAATCTTCGTACATAACCGCACCATTACTTTTTTCTCTGTATCTGTCATATTTCCCTCAACTTTCATATCTAAAAAAATCTTTTGCCAACGCTTCTGCCATAGTTTTACTGTATCCCTGCTTCAAATAGCCCTGAACAATCGTACCAAACATCCCTTTTACCATATCCGCCTCTATATCACAATAGGCTTGCAGTTCTCCCGACAACGCCATCGCAACATATTCAATTGGCTTGTCATTCAACAACTCATACAGCTTCGTAAGCGATTGTTCTGTAGTATGCAGATTAGCTTCTATTTCTTCACATTTCAACTGCAAAATATTGCCGTCAGAATAATAAACTTCCACATAACCGTTATCCATGTTGTATTCACAACCTATAATATTTTCCATAGAATACTGTTCGCTCCAATTTCCATTATCTATCATATCAATCCGCCTTTCTTATCTGCCCATTCCATACGCTCTGTTCTGCTGTTTTTCACTCTGTGCGATTCGTTCCAATTCCCTTGCATTTGTCACAATCATATCAATTTTGTCTACCCCGACATATTGTTTCATGCGCTCAAAATCATCCGCTTTTTCCTGCAACTGTTCTAATTTTACATACTGCTGATGTACCTTACTTTTATAGAAATCAATATCCTCTGCCTGTTTTGTGACTTTTGCCTTTAACTGCTTAATCTGCTCCATCAGATTGACACATTTTATCGTAAGGCTTTTTACAATTTCTTTCAGCCTTTCCACAAGCGGCATAGCGTTCTTTTCCCGATAAGTCTTTGCGCTCATTAATGCAGCCGGCTCCGGCAACTGCCATTTTGCCTCTTCATCATAGGCATGTATGTTACGTTCCAATATCACTTTAGAATCAGCCATTTTCTCAATGTCCTGCTGCAATTTTTTCTGCTGCTGTTCCAATGCTTTATTATCAGACATCAGCTTTTCTCTATTCTCTATCAATCCATCCGTCTGCTCCCTTAATAAATCATTGGCGGCGGAAAGCTCCGTTGTTTCCTGCCTGACCGCTTCATTTTCCAGCTTTATCTTCTCCATTTCGTTTTCAGCCAAGACTTGCCGATAAATGATGTGGGATAGTTCCTCTTTATTGCTAGATACTTCCTTTTCTAATTTTTCAACTTCTTTTCCCCTCTCCTGTTTTTCAAACTCCAACACGGATAAATGCTTATTATGCGTTCCTAACTGTTTCCACCGTACACCATATCTTTCCGCAACCTTTGAAAGCTCCTGTTTTTCAGACTCCATCCATTGATTCCACTCTGTTGCGCTTCTTGTACCGCCTTTAAAGCCCTGCTCTGCCAGTGCGCCTTTCAGCGAAACTCTCGTATCAAGCCCTCTCTCACTGTTACGGATATAAGGGACAAAGTCAATATGAATGTGTGGCGTTTCCTCATCCATATGCAGATGCGCCGAAAACACATATAGATTCGGATTTCTTTTCTGAAAATCTTCCATAAATTGTATCAGTATATCTTTTGCAAGCTGTCCTTCTTCGCTTTTCGCATTCATATCATCTTTATTCCCAATCTGAAGAATAACCTCGTGAAATAACTTCTCCTGCTTACTCTGTCTTACCTTCTCATAATAATTGTCAATTTTCCGGTCACTCCGCTTCTGCTTTGCATTGTAACGTTCCAATGCTTCATCAAATAATTCATGGTATACCTTTTTAATATCCAAATGACAGAACTCCACATTATATTTGCTTCGTTCCTTATCCACATTCTTCGCACTGAAAGTTCTCGTATTATGACTGACAGAACCTTTTCCCATCATGCCGCTAATTGTCCTCTCCAATAATCTCGCACCTTCCCATCTTCTTTATTTTATCTGTTATATTTTGTGCCGACAGGCACAGCCTTTGTTACTTTCTGCGAAAGTAACGCAAAAGCACTTTCGACA
>CAJUAE010000171.1 GCA_910583965.1 uncultured Lachnospiraceae bacterium | reverse complement strand
AGGTGGCATAGCTTCCAATGATATGCCTGTTTTTAGTATGCGAAGTATGAGTAATGATAATACAACATAACATTTCAGCATTAAATGCGAACAGACAACTAAATATTGTACAGAAAATAGGTTCAAAATCGGTAGAAAAGCTTTCAAGTGGGTATCGGATCAATCGTGCGGCAGATGATGCAGCGGGATTGAGTATATCGGAAAAAATGCGCAAGCAAATTAGAGGGCTTACAAAAGCGAAAGAAAATGTTGAGGATGGGATATCATTATGCCAGGTTGCTGACGGTGCCATGGCGGAGATGCATGACATGACAAATCGGATGAATGAATTGTGTGTACAAGCTGCGAATGGAACAAATTCAGCAGACGACCGCTCTTATATTCAGATGGAAATAAATAATATTGTAGAGGAATTTGGCAGAATTATTAACACCACAAAATTTAATGAAGTTTATATTTTTAGGGGAGATGAACCTTTTCAAGCATTAGCAGGAAGTGAGATTGCGTATGCACCAATTGGCTCGGGAATAGGTATTAATTTAGTGGAGGGTATCACAGCATTTGAGGGAAGCAATTTTGGTGATGCACTAGATGAAGATATTTATAACAGCGCTGATTGGGTGACAACTAGTACGCCATATTCTGGAGCTAAAAGGAAGCGCAATTGTGCATGGATTGACTTTACAGATTTTGAAGCAAGTTCACGAGAAGAATTTATCGCAAAATTGAATGGTCAGGGATTTGACAGTTCTTGTTGCTATTGTGATTTGTATGCTGGCATAAAGTTTGTATCAAATGTAACAAAGATGCCAGAACTTCTCCAAATGGTATCTCTTATGATTATCATCAGCTTCCACTTCCGCCTGCTATTCCCAATCCTTCTGATTCTAAAGAACAAGTACGAATAGATCTGAATGACATTTGGAATAGGTATGAGAAGGATAAGAGTAAATCGCTGGGAGAAGTAATTTGTGAGTCCCTTGTGGATGTAATTGAACAAGCAGGAATGAACGAGCCACACTCTCTTTTGACACAAGATCTTGTTGGATATGCTTACAAAAAGGGAACAGGAAAACTTTATATTCTTGATTCCGTTGATGGCTCTTATTCTCCTGGTGCTGGCAGTTCTACCTTTAGCGTAACACCAAGAAGTGATACAGGAGAGCTAGAAACTGTAAAAATGGACACAAATAAGCCAGTGCCTCCTAAAGTTGGACAAATTACCTCACAGCAGCTTGCGATACACGCCGGGGCAGATGCAGATGGCACAAATAAGGTAATTATGAAGATGCCTACTTTTAAAAATGAGAATTTAAAGATCAATAGTGTCAGTGTTCTCACAGAAGATCTTGCAACAACCTCGATTGATGTTTTGACAGATGTACTACATGTAATTTCTTCTAATCGAAGCCGCATAGGCGCATATCAAAACCGTTTGGAACATACCTCTTTGAACTTAGATAATATTGTTGAAAATACAACCGATTCAGAATCTAAAATTCGTGATACCAATATGGCAGATGAGATGGTAAAGTATTCTAATAATAATATATTGACACAGGCAGGACAATCTATGCTAAGCCAGGCAAACAACAATACACAAAATATTTTATCACTATTGAGTGCATAAGAACTGTAGATAATGGTATCAAATAAAAAAGCAGACAAAAGTCTGCTTTTTTATTTGATACATAGATCTATGTTTACACCAACGCTGCTGTAATAATTGCCATAGAATACACTTCAATCGCATTGCACCCGCGGGAGAGGTCGTTGACTGGCGCGTTCAGACCGAGAAGAATCGGTCCATAGGCCTCGAAATTACCCATTCTCTGCGCAATCTTATAGCCCATATTTCCAGAGCTAAGATCAGGGAAGATAAAAGTGTTGGCATGGCCTGCGACTGCGGATTTCGGGCATTTTGTACGCGCTACACGTGGAGAAACGGCAGCGTCAAACTGCAGTTCGCCTTCAATGGGGGTCATTGGATATTTTACTTTTGCTTTCAAAGCAGCATTTCTCATTTTTTCTACATCAGGACCTTTGCCAGAGCCAAGTGTAGAGTAGCTAAGGAATGCAACTTTTGGGTCCACGCCAAAGATTTTAGCGCATTCAATCGTCTCACCACAGATTTCAACAAGCTCGTCTTCTGTAGGATTGATGTTGATGGCGCAATCACTCATGGCAAGCACTTCGTTTTCACCTGTTGCACCGGGACGTACAAGAATAAAGCAGGATGATACAATATTGTTGCCAGGTTTTGTCTTGATTATCTGAAGGGCAGGGCGAACAGTATCTGCTGTGGAATATGTTGCGCCGCCAAGGAGTGAATCTGCAACCCCCATTTCTACCAGCATTGTACCAAAATAGTTTGGCTGAGATAAAGTTTTTCTTGCTTCTTCTGGTGTCATGCCTTTTCCTTTGCGAAGTTCACAGAAGCGTTCAACCATCTCGTCAAACCGGTCATAATGGTTGCTGTCTATAATCTGCGCGCCACGGATGTTGTAGCCAGCTTCTTCTGCAGCACTCAAAACATCTTCCTCATTGCCCACGAGAATCGGATGAAGGAAACTGCTTGCCAGAAGGCGGGAAGCAGCTTCAAGAATACGCGGGTCTGTCCCTTCTGTGAAGACAATTGTCTTGGGGTTTTTTTTCAGTTGGTCAATCATTGTACCAAATCCATACATAGTTTTAATCCTTCCTTTTCTTTTAATTTTTGCAGCCTGTTTATGAAAGCGTTTACACCATGATGTTTAGAGGACTTGCTTATGTTTCTAATTACTATTGTATACAAATTTTTTTCATTTGCAATGGTTGTATTTAAAATAATGCAGGAAAAATAATATTTTTAAACGGTATAAAACGTATGTTTGAAATTTTCTTGAAAAGTATTTGCAATGTTGTAAAAATGTGGTATACTCTAAAAGTCGAAATTTTTGATTTATAAAATAGGAGAGAAAGGCGTGGTTGCGCAATGGCAAAGACGGATAAGAATGTATATGATGCCTCCAGCATAACCGTTTTGGAGGGACTTGAAGCTGTCAGGAAAAGACCTGGCATGTACATAGGAAGTGTGTCTACCAAAGGACTGAATCACTTAATATATGAAATCGTAGATAATTCTGTGGATGAACATCTTGCAGGTGCATGTAGTGAGATAAGAGTTATACTTGAAAAAGATGGTTCTGCCACAATATCAGATAATGGCAGAGGAATTCCAGTAGGAATGCATCAAAAAGGTGTCAGTGCAGAGCGTGTTGTCTTTACGACGCTTCATGCAGGTGGTAAATTTGATAATAATGTATATAAGACCAGTGGCGGTTTACATGGTGTAGGATCTTCTGTGGTAAATGCGCTTTCTACACAACTCACAGTCACTGTAAAAAGCGATGGTCAGATTCATCAGGATAAATATGCATATGGAAGTCCCATTGTAGAACTGATAGATGGGCTTTTACCTGTGATTGGCAAGACAAAGGAAACCGGAACGACAATTAATTTTACTCCAGACCCTTCCATTTTTGACAAGACACGGTTTAAGGCAGAAGATGTGAAAAGCCGGCTTCACGAGACCGCATATCTGAATCCAAAGCTCACCATCATTTTTTCTGACTTGCGCGGAGAAGAACCAGAGACAATCACTTACTCTGAACCAGAGGGGATTATTGGATATGTGAAAGACTTAAATAAAAATAAAGAGGCATTGCATGATATTATTTATTTCACAGGGGTTAGTGAGGAGATCACTGTAGAGTGCGCATTTCAGTATGTAAATGAATTTCATGAGAATGTACTTGGCTTCTGCAATAATATTTACAATGCAGAAGGCGGTACACATCTAACTGGTTTTAAGACCATGTTCACTACGATTATCAATAATTATGCGCGTGAATTAAATATTTTAAAGGAAAAAGATGTAAACTTTACAGGAGCTGATGTGCGAAACGGCATGACAGCAGTTGTCTCTATCAAGCATCCTGCTCCTAGATTTGAGGGACAGACCAAGACAAAACTGGACAACCAAGATGCTGCAAAGTCAGTCAGTAAAGTTACAGGCGATGAGCTTCCACGCTATTTTGACAGAAATGTTGAAGTGTTAAAAAATGTGATTTCTTGTGCAGAGAAAGCTGCAAAAATCCGCAAGACAGAGGAGAAGGCAAAGACGAATATGCTTTCTAAACAAAAGTTTTCTTTTGATTCCAATGGAAAGTTGGCAAACTGCGAATCGAAAGATTATAGTAAATGTGAGATTTTTATTGTGGAGGGAGATTCTGCTGGCGGCAGCGCAAAGACTGCTCGCAATAGAAATTATCAGGCAATATTGCCAATTAGAGGAAAAATATTGAATGTGGAGAAGGCAAGCATTGACAAGGTTCTCGCAAATGCTGAGATTAAAACGATGATCAATGCTTTTGGCTGTGGATTTTCAGAAGGCTATGGCAATGATTTTGATATTTCTAAGCTTCGGTATGATAAGATTGTTATTATGGCAGATGCGGATGTAGACGGAGCACATATTAGCAATCTGTTACTCACGCTTTTTTATCGTTTTATGCCAGAGCTAATCTATGAGGGGCATATTTATATCGCGATGCCTCCATTGTATAAGGCTATGCCAGCAAAGGGAAAAGAAGAATATCTGTATGATGATAAAGCGCTTGAAAGGTATCGCAAAAAGCACAAAGGAGCATTTACATTGCAGCGATATAAAGGACTAGGAGAGATGGATGCCGAGCAGCTTTGGGAGACAACATTAAACCCGGAAACTAGAATGTTAAAACAGATAGAGATTGAAGATGCACGTATGGCATCAGAAATTACGGAGCTGCTAATGGGAACCGATGTCCTTCCTAGAAGAACTTTTATCTATGAACATGCTACAGAGGCAGAACTTGATGTATAGATTTTTGGAGTCAGGGAGATTTTGAAAGGTTATGATATAT
>CAJUAE010000170.1 GCA_910583965.1 uncultured Lachnospiraceae bacterium | reverse complement strand
TCAGCGAACCGATAAATCGGTTTGATGACAAATTTCACTTGGGTGCCCGTGTGCACAAAAAAGTACTATACGAACTACCTATAAGATTCCGCGAAGTGGAATCTCATATCAAAATGAAAAACGCAAAAGGACAGTGTTTTTCATTTCTACTTGAGCCGCCCAAAGCGGCATGGAGGATTATTATGGCTTTACATCTCTTGCCAAAACAAAATGAACTAAACCGCCTAAACAAGGCAATTTCTGAATTTTATCATGACCTTTGTGTCCAACTTGGCATCTCTGACAGTGTTTTTGACATTTTCTATGTCATTGCTGTACTTGGTGATGGCTGTTGTCAAAAAGATATCTGCGATTATGCATTTACTCGTAAGCAGACCATTCACTCTGCGATTCATAAACTTGAAAAAGAAGGAATGCTTTGTATGAATCCTGGAAAAGGACGTGAAATGAATATTTTCTTAACGCCTGCTGGAAAACAATTTATAAAAGAAAAAATTGCTCCTGTATTTACTATGGAAAATGAGGCACTTTCACAAATGTCATCTGATGAAACTGACTTGTTGCTCTCATTGACAGAAAAATATCTTGACTGCTTGCGCAATCAGATACGAAAGGATATAGTATGAAATTAAAATTTCACACGAAAAAACGCAAAAGACAGCGTTTTTCATTTCTATTTGAACCGCCAAAAGGCGGTATGGAGGATTAAAATGAAAATTCAATTGTCAGATCATTTCACAATACCACGATTACTACGATTTGTTTTTCCATCAATTATTATGATGATTTTTACCTCCATCTATGGTGTGGTCGATGGTCTATTTGTATCGAATTATGTAGGAAAGACCCCCTTTGCCGCCGTCAATCTAATTATGCCATTTTTAATGATTATGGGTACTGTTGGATTTATGTTCGGTACTGGAGGAAGTGCAGTTGTCTCACAAGCGCTCGGAGAAGGAAAGCCAGACAAAGCAAATCAATACTTTTCTATGATGGTTTATATTGTCATTGAGAGTGGTGTTGTATTGACAATCGCTGGTCTCCTTTTTTTGCGTCCGATTGCCGCTGCTTTTGGCGCTACTGGCGAAATGCTTGACAATTGTGTCGTATACGGACATATTATTTTATGCGCACTGACAGCATTTATGTTACAAAATATATTTCAAGGTTTTCTAGTCACAGCTGAGCGTCCACAACTCGGTCTTGCTGTCACTGTTGCTGCTGGTGTCACCAATATGATTCTTGATTTTGTTTTTATCGCTGTTTTTCACTGGGGTATTGTCGGCGCAGCAGCAGCCACTGCAGCAAGCCAGTTAATTGGCGGACTTGTGCCACTAATATACTTCTTAAGGCCAAACACAAGCAAACTACACTTGGTAAAAGCCAAACTGAATGCGCATATTTTAGGCGAAACTTGTATCAATGGCTCCTCAGAATTAATGACTAATATTTCTATGTCACTTGTCAATATTTTATATAATTTCCAACTGATGCATTACATTGGCGAAGATGGAGTAGCCGCATATGGTATTATTATGTATGTAAGTTTTATCTTTGCAGCAATCTTTATTGGTTACTCTATTGGCAGTGCGCCCATTATTGGCTATCACTATGGTGCTGGAAATCATAGGGAATTAAAAGGTTTATTCCAAAAAAGCCTCTGTTTAATTACACTTTGGAATATTATTTTGACAGCTTTAGCGATTCTAACTGCACAGCCACTGGCAAAAATTTTTGTTGGATATGATATTGATTTGACCAAACTAACCACACGGGCACTGGCTCTATATTCCTTATCGTTTTTATTTATGGGTTACAATATCTTTGGTTCTGCCTTCTTTACAGCACTTGGAGATGGTGTGGTTTCCGCCGCAATTTCTTTTTTGAGAACATTATTATTCCAAGTTGTAGCTGTGTTAATTCTTCCGTTCTTGTTAGGTATCGATGGCATCTGGCTTGCAATCGTAGCCGCAGAACTGCTTGCGCTTATTATCACTGTCTACTTTTTTATCAGAAAAAAGGACGACTATCATTATCTATAAAAGGCATTGATAGAGTGCGCGAAAAAATGCCTTGTAATCCTGTCCTTCCGAAAGTCCAGACACACTGCCATCTCCCGCCTCTATGATCTGCCAAGTGCCATTATCAAGCTCCGCAAAATCCACAGTGTAAAATACGCTTGGCAGATTGCAATATTTTTCAACAAGTGCCTTGGGCGGCGTAGCGGCAGTCGAAAACTGTCCCGAATTTCTTGATACCGTCGCAATTTCATGATTCATGTAAAACACACGATACTCATTTGTTCTGTCACCATATTGTTTCAAGTCCAAAAATTCTTTAATGCAAATTCCTCCTGTGAGCAAATTTCCACGATATTGATAAAACACCTCCATCCATTGATGAAACGTATCTTGGTCAATAGAATGGTCAAAGTATCGCGGAAATTTTGTACCCTTAACAGACTTCACATAGTCTTTTACCATAAATCGTGAAAATTCTTTCTTTACTTCTGCAATATTAATCTCCTGATGCAATGGAAAAACCTGCATTTTGGCAGTATCTTTTGCAACAAACTTGTATACATTGGGAAAGACATGCATTGTTGTATATGCCTCTGGATCTGTCACCAAACAAATACCGCGTTCTTGTAACTGACTATAAAATGTCTCATACTGTTCTGGTTTCATCATCCACCCACGATAGACAGCCATCACTTCTTCTGACGGCGCATTCGCGAGCACCAACTTTCCCTCGTCAAACCACTTTTCATATCCAAATATTATCACATCAAACAAACCAGTTTCTACCACTGCATCATACTCTTGCTGCAAATCCTCATCGACCCTTCGCGTATCAAAAAAGCTTGACGGGAACACAATTGTATTTACCATACCTATACCACTCCTATATCACACGAACTCCCAACTGCCCGCTTTTGCGAGCCTACAAATCAGGATGGATGAAATTAAAATTTCACTCTAAAATCAAATACATCTTCTCTTGTTAAAATCTGTGCCCACCGCGCAGAAATCAATTTCGCATAGTGTAATACATTAAGCCCATAATTGCCCAACGCATACCCATCATTCATTTCCAAAAAAATAGTCTGCTCTTTTCCATCTTTTACCACCACCGCAAAATCAATACTACATCCCATTGGACGATTAGAAATGGTACGAAACGCCGCCACCACACAATCAATTACTTTTGGATCATAACAGTAATGATAATCGCCCTTGTATGGTCTAATATCCACCAATTCATCATAGAGCATAAACCCGCGCCACTCCCTTTTGATATCCAACACCTCTGTACAAAGCACCTCATAATTCTCATAACAACTACCACACCCTATCAAATCCCGTGGTTCATTTATAACGGTCCCTGTAAAAGCTTTGTCTCGAACTGGTTTTACAAACACTCCCCACTTTTCAGGATTTGCATTGATAGAATCAATATAATCTGTCCAAATGTTCCGCCCCATAAAAGGCTTTAATTGCGCTGGATAATCTTCACAGATTGGCTTTACATGAAATTTACTAAAAATTGTCTGTACTTGATCAATATAATCCAGCACAATATCCTCCGCTGTCACAATGTTATAAATTTCGTCAATCACTTCGTATTTTACAATCTCCGCTCCCATCTCCCGAAAACCAAAAACAGCATGTGAGATATTCTGCGAGTGGTATTCCCCATTTTTTCTTATTTTTGCATATATTTTCATTCTCAATTTCTTTTCCGTAATAACATTTAAAATCTTTTTTATAAGACTTTACACATAATCGCCAAGCTCATACACTTTCGTAAACTGCCTCTCTCGTTCTTCGGGCAAATGATGACTAAGCCATAATCCAAATAACTTTTCCAACAGCCCATTATCTATTACTTTCAACAATTCTTTCTTTATCATTTTGTTACTCCTGTTGCTACTTGTCAAGGACATATTCATCATTTTTCATCACTTTTTCTTGGTTTGCTATGTTTTCCATACTTTAAATCGTGGAGAATGACACGCCTTAACTTGTCTTCTACGCTTTGGGTACTTGCATCAGAAAAATGCACCTCAACTAAGTAGGTCGTCTTATCAATCTTCTTTTGCAAACAGGACATTAATCGCTCTGTGGTGTTGGTTTGAATGTTGTCGCTCATAGTCCTCCTTTTAGGCGCAAAAAAAGACGCATGGTTTACAATTTACTGTTCCATGCACCTTTACGCTGTTATTTTGATATTAAATTGTTTTACCGATTATGCTAACTGCATAACCTCGGCTTCAATTTCTTTTAATTCATCGAATGACAGTGTAGATACACAATCTGCAATTTCTTCAAGTGTCATTTTGCCTTTTCTTATTAACTGTTCCGCCATTGCTCTTTCTGTATCATGCCTTTCGCTTCTGATAAATGATTTCATTATCTGTTCTTCATCAAATAAACTCATCATAATCGTCACAACCTCCTTTTCTCTCTGTGCTAAATATTCCCTTAAAACATTCCTATCCTTGCATATGCGAATCGTTTCTGTAACCGCCTTTTGTGTCATTCCATGCTGTTTTGTCTGCTCGTTAAAAACTTTGCAGAAAATAATGTACTGATTGATAATGTCATCTGTATCGCTTTCATAAATAACCTTTGCTTTTACTTCAATGTCAATATCCGCACTCTCAAAAAATTCTTTAGACAAAGATATTTTATCGGGTTTCCGCCCTTTGTTTCCCGTAAAAATCACATAAAGTTCAGGTTTTGGCATTTTTACTTTCCTGCTTTTGTAGTAGTCTTGGCAGGTACGCTGAAAATATTCGTGATAGCTTTGCGCCAGATACAGCAAAATTCTTACTAAAATATTCACTGTCCATGTAGATTGTGCCTCCACAAGTATCAGCAGTTTATTGTTGACAATAAAGCCTAAGTCGTTATACAGATTATCAGTCAGCACATTTGTGATTGTTACATCTGTAAGTGAGT
>CAJUAE010000169.1 GCA_910583965.1 uncultured Lachnospiraceae bacterium | reverse complement strand
TTATACCAAAAAAGGATGCAATGTTCATAATTTATTCATTCATGCGTTTGTCGTGGTACTGAATGAGCTTAATTATGCTCAGCTCTGTCACAAGTGCGCTTCCTGTCTCAGCAAATGTCAAGAGTAAATCACGATAATATTCATATTGTTTTTGCCTCGCTTCAATTTCTGCTGGCAAACCAATATTTAGGTCGGTGCAGATAGCTTCAAAATTATCAAGAACTTTTACCAATCTCTTCTGTGTTTCCATTGGCGGTACGGCAATTTCAAACTTTCTGATTTTCTCCATTGGTATGTTCTTCATTGATGAAGATTGTAACAACCGATTTATCTGTTTATCCCAGAACTGATGGCTTTGAAAATAATAAAGCATATATTTAGGCATCAAGATTCTTTGGTCACACCGAATTAATGCCACATTAGGGGCAAGATAATATTTATCATCTTCATCAATTAAAGCCACCTGTCCTACTGTCCCCACATAAGTAAACAGCATATCGCCAATATATAATTTACTTCTCGATAATTTGGATAAATCACTATAATCAATGTATTTGACATTTTCAAGGTTTAATTTCCCATTTTTTACATTTAACCCACGAAGAGCGATAGTATTTCCTTCATCAGAATAAGTCACATAATTTGTAAACTCAAATCCTGCCAATTTTGTAACGGTCGCAATATCTCCCAACATATATCCTTTTGTATCACCTTTAAATGTCAACAAACTATCCCTATAAAATTCATATTGCTTCTTCCGAGCTGTAAGCTCGGCTGTAAGTGACGTGAAAGAGTCCAAAATATGGACTATTTCACGTTGTACCTCCAGAGGAGGTACAGGAAACTTAAACTTAAGAAATTTTTTCATGTCAACCGATGCAAAGTTTCCCTGATTTAAACAAACTTTACAGTATTCATCCAGCTTAAAGCAATAGTAATAAACAAACATGATATCCATACAAGCACTGTAGTCTTCTTTTAGCATTAAATATGTAAATCTCTGATTTGCCAATGACGGAACTTTTATCAAAGCATGTTCACCAATAGTTGCTGATGTTGCAACTATTATAGAATTTGCTGGAAACGGGGTTCCTTTAACTGCTCTTTCAGAAACGTACTGCGTTGCTTCTGAAAGAATCCGACCATTTTCTCGAATATCTTCCATACGAAACCACGGAATCGTTCCATTTTCCCAATACGCATTTTGGGATTTAGATGGTGTATATCCATTTCTGGTATTAAACAATTCTGGAATGCTTTTATATTCCACACCATTCGGACATAATTTTTGTACTAAATCATCAAGTTTACTCATTTTCTATTTTCTCTTTCTTTTCTATATTTTCAGGAATACTAATGTTATACAATGATGATATCGAATTAACCATCAAAGGATATATTATATAATCCCACGGCAACAGTTTAAGTAAATAGGGAATATTCTCTAAACGGATAATTTCAAACCCATCACAATACACAAAAATAACATATTTTATGTATTTTTTGTTTTGATACATAAAATCAAGTAATTGTTTATCCCTACTCAAACGATAGCAACGAATTTTTTCTTGTTCTCGCATATCTCCCTGTGACATTCCATCAATCCAATCATTGTATACATTTTCACACATACTTAATGCAAATTCTGGGTATTCTATCATAAATATTCCAACTTCGGCATTCCCTGTATATTTTCTTAAACTCTCCAAATGATTTCCCCAGTTTCTTTCAAACGATTTTACCAAATATCCATGATTATGCTCTGGATTCTGTATCGCCCAATGATTGGAACGGACTTCATCAAAACTAGGAATTTCATTCCACTCCCTTTTGATCTCTTCTATCTCTTTATTAACTTTATCTGTAAAACATCTCATTACTTTGGTATGTTCTGCGCCTTTTCTTGTTGTTTTAGAAGATGATACTTGAAAATGTTCAATAAATCCTCTTTCAAAAATAAAATCCGGAAAATCATTCAAATTCTGATTGGGTTGTACATTTCTCAATATTTGCTCTATTTCTTTTCTATCTTCTTCAAGCAAGCCAAAATAATTTTTGTCACATTTTGAGTTAATGAACCATATTTGTTCTTTTATAAACTCCTCATCTGAAACTTCCAGATACATCTTTCCTGTAAATGGATGATATATTGGTCGTCCATCATTAGTAAAAATAAATTTTCTGACTAAATCAAGGCATTCTTGTTCTTTTTCCCCTCTCACTAAATTACACCTCAATTTCTGCGATAATCTTATCAATCTCGTCGCGAAGCATCTGCTCACGGGCAACGATTTCTTTGATTTCCGCATTCAGCTTCACAATATCTATTTTCTCTCTGGTATCCTCTGCTTCAACATATGTGGACACCGATAAATTATAATCGTTGCCGGAAACTTCCTCATAGCTTGCCAGATGTGCAAAATGCTCCACTTCTTCACGCTTTGCAAACACATCCACAATACGCTCTATATTTTCTGATGTCAGCTTATTATTGTTCGTAACCTTCACACATTCGCTTGTGGCATCAATGAACAATGTCTTATTATCCGGCTTATTCTTTTTCATTACCATAATACAGGTTGCAATCGAAGTACCAAAGAACAAATTGCTCGGCAACTGAATCACACAGTCCACATAGTTATTATCTATCAGATATTTACGGATTTTCTGCTCTGCACCGCCGCGATACATAATACCCGGAAAGCATACGATAGCCGCCGTACCATTTGACGCAAGCCATGACAAACTGTGCATAATAAATGCCATATCCGCCTTACTCTTTGGCGCCAGTACTCCGGCAGGAGCAAAACGAGGATCATTAATTAGCAGCGGGTTCTCATCTCCTGCCCATTTAATAGAATATGGCGGATTGGAAACAATCAATTCAAACGGCTCGTCATCCCAGTGCTGTGGGCTAATAAGGGTATCCTCACAGGCAATATTGAATTTATCAAATCCTACATCGTGCAAAAACATATTGATACGACACAGGTTATATGTTGTGATATTGATTTCCTGTCCGTAAAACCCGTTGCGGATAGCATCCTTGCCAAGAATTTTCTCAGCCTTCAAAAGCAGAGAACCCGAACCACAGGCCGGATCATATACTTTATTGATTTCTGTTTTACCCACAGTCCCAAGCTGTGTAAGCAGTTCGGACACATCTGCCGGAGTGAAGAACTCCCCACCAGACTTCCCGGCATTGGATGCATACATGGTCATAAGATATTCATACGCATCGCCAAAGGCATCAATGGAGTGGTCTTTGACATCGCCGAGGTTCATTTCGCCTACACCATTCAGCAGTTTTACGAGTTTTTCATTACGCTTTGCAACAGTAGAACCCAATTTATTGCTGTTGACATCATAATCATCGAACAATCCGGCAAAATCACTCTCAGCCTCACTGCCCTCCGCAGATTCCTCAATGTGACGGAATACACGCTCCAGTGTTTCATTTAAATTCTCATCTTTTACAGCGTTGGCACGAACATTGCAGAACAACTCGCTTGGCAAAATGAAAAACCCTTTTTCTTCCACCAGTCCGTCTCGTGCTTCTTCAGCATCCTCGTCCCGCATTTTTGCAAAGTCAAAATCAGTATTTCCGGCATCAACCTCTCCGCTGTTTATGTAATTGCACAGATTTTCAGAAATATATCGATAGAACATTGTTCCGAGAACATAATTTTTAAAGTCCCATCCATCTACTGCTCCCCGCAGTTCATCTGCGATTGCCCAAATTGCACGATGCAGTTCATCACGCTCTTGTTCCTTTTTTGTATCAACCATCTTCTTTTCCTCCGTTATCCTCCGGAATAAATTCCAAAATATCGTCTACGCCACAGTTCAAAACACGACAGATGCTTTCCACGCTTTCAAGAGAGATATACCCACCCCGTTTCAATCGTGTAATGATATTTGCGGAAAAACCGGCTTCCTGCTGCAACTGTGCATTCGTCATATCTTTCTCTATTAATAAATGGAATAATTTCTTATAGCTGACTGCCATGTCGCACCTCCATTTTCCTACCAGTAAATATAAGAAAAGCATATCACGCAAAAGTGAATTTTTCAACTAAAAAGCACAATTTAATTTGATTTCGTTTTATAACTGAATTCTAAAAACCTCTGCTCATCCTGCACCTATCTGTGCGCCATAAGCAGAGTGAGCAGGCCATTTTCGCTTCAACGCCAACTTTAGTTCCAAGGGCAGGGCTGCTGCATTGTTCAAGTTCCGCTTGGATGAACAAGAAGTATAAGAAAATGTTTTCATTTTGGAGGAAACGGATATATAATAAGACAACGACAAATTGCAATTTATAAAAATAATCCGAGGATTGGCAGGAGAAAAAATGAAATTACAATTACGATTGAATGCAAATCATTTAAAATTGATTGCGATTATTGCTATGACAATAGACCATGTATGCGATTTGATTTATCCCGGTTTTCCGGCTGAACCGGGAGCAATTGGATTACATATTGTCGGGCGTTTGACAGCTCCGATTATGTGGTTTTTCGTGTGTGAGGGATATCATTACACTCATAATGTAAAAAAGTATATGCTGCGAATGGGAGTTTTTTCCATAATTTCACATTTTGCATATTGTTTTGCATTCGGAATAAACCCAATTCCATTCAGCACAGGGATTTTTAATCAGACAAGTGTCATGTACCCGCTTTTTGTCGCAGTTTTAGTCATGTGGATGCAGGATAATGATTTGCCAATGAAGAATTGGGTAAAGAATACAATTATCTTTGTATTGATTTGGAGTGCTTTCCCCGCAGATTGGAGCTGCATAGCAGTATTGGCAATATTGGAAATGTATAAGAAAAGGGGAAACTTAAATGCACAGACGAAAAAAATGCTTCTGTATGTTGCGATATATGCAGCAGTATCGTTCTTTTTTGTAAGCAAGGTTTATGCTTTGGTGCAGATTGGTATTTTGCTAGTCTATCCTGTGTTAAAGCTATACAATGGCGAAAAGGGGAAAGCAGCATGGATGAAATGGTTTTTCTATCTATATTATCCAATGCATTTGATTTGTATTGGAGTACTTCGTATCTGTATTTATGGGGATATCAGTTTATTGTTTTAGCTAAGAATAAGGCAATCGTATGACAACTTCATATTTGTAGAATTGTAGTCAAAAGAAAACTGAATAACCGTTTTTACATAGGACGGTACACCAAGACAGGAAATCAAAAAAGGGTTCCTGTTTTTTTGCGCCCATTTTTGGCATTTTCAAGAATCGCCAGTATTATGCCGTGCAAAGGGGAATAGAA
>CAJUAE010000168.1 GCA_910583965.1 uncultured Lachnospiraceae bacterium | reverse complement strand
GCCAATTATAACATATACCTTAAATTTAATCAATTATTTTTCTACAGTTCCTTAATACATATAGAGTTGAAAAATAAAGAACATTCCTATATGGATGGTTTCCGACAGATAAAGAAGTATATTGCTGAGGGGAAATTTCATGGTATATTTTCAAATGTGCAGATGTTTGTGGTAAGTAATGCTGTAGATACAAAATATTTTGCCGCCGCAAGGGATAAAGAGCTGAATAAAAAATTCATATCGGGTTGGCTTGACAAAGAAAACCTGCCTGTTTGTGATTATATTGATTTTGCGAAAGCTGTTCTCAAAATTCCAGAGGCACATGAGATGGTGGCGAAATATACTGTGTTAGATAACGATAAGAAAAAGCTTCTTATCCTGCGCCCCTATCAGATTCATGCGATTGAAGCAATGCGTGAAGCTTCCAAGAAAGGGAAATCAGGTTTTATCTGGCATACAACGGGTTCTGGTAAAACTATGACATCATACAAGGCAACTCGTAATCTGCTGATGGATATCCCGTCAATTGATAAGACGGTGTTCCTGATTGACCGAAAGGATTTGGATACACAGACAAAGCTGGCTTTTCAGTCCTATGCAGAAAACGATACGATTGATGTGGATGACACGGATTATGTTGATACCTTAATCAAGCGGATGACAGATGACAGCCGTCAGATGATTGTTACGACAAGACAGAAAATGCAGATTATGGTCAGTAAGCGGCTAAAAGAGGGAAGCAGACAATACGAAAAAATAAAAGGCTTGAAACTTGCATTTGTGGTGGACGAGTGCCATAGGGCAATCACTCCGCAGACAAGGCGTGATTTAGAACGTTTTTTTTCTAATTCATTATGGTATGGCTTTACCGGAACGCCAATTTTTGAAGAAAATAAATACGAGCAAAAAGGTGACCTGCCGCAAACGACCGATCAGTTGTATGGGAATAATGGCAGGCCTTTGCATAGTTATACCATTAAAGAGGCAATTCATGATGAGGCTGTACTTGGTTTTATGGTTGAGAATCTTGGATCAAAAGGGATATCTTCAGAGGAAGAAGCGCAATTGTATGATACCGAAACGCATATGCGCAGCGTTCTGAATGTTATCCTAAATCAATCCTATACCAAATTTGGAATGCAGAATGGACGTGGAAGGACTTATGAGGCGCTCCTGACTGTCAAGTCTATCGCTATTGCACAGAAATATTATGACCTTCTCAAAAAAATAGTAAATGGTGAGGATGAGTTAAAAATCAGCGAGAAGATGCACAGGGCGCTTCCTGATTTCCCGAAGTTTGCCATAACTTATTCTGTTTCCGAGAACGAGGAAACTTCTCAGGTGAATCAGGAAAAGATGAAAGAGTCATTAGATGACTATAATCAGATGTTTGGTACTCATTTTGGTATAGAAGAAATCAATGCATATAACAGTAACCTGAATGACCGCCTTGCACGGAAGGACAAAAAGTATTTTAACAGGGAGCAGCAGCTCGACCTTGTTATCATTGTGGACAGGCTTCTTACGGGATTTGATGCCCCTTGCCTTTCAACCCTTTTTATTGACAGGCAGCCAATGACTCCGCAGAATATTATTCAGGCATTTTCACGCACGAACAGATTGTTTGATGAGGGGAAACAGTATGGACAGATTGTGACATTTCAGGCACACGAGAAATTCAAAAGTGCTATTAATGATGCCCTTATGCTGTACTCCCGTGGAGGTGACGGGAATCCGATTGCAGAGGATTGGGATGATGTGAAAAAGTCGTTTGCAATTTCACTCAAGGCGATACGGAATCTGGCGCAGACACCAGAAGAAATCGCAGGACTCTCCCGTAAACAGAAAAAAGCGTTTATACAGCTTTTCCGAGTATTAGATCATGATTTTGCACACCTGAAATCATTTTCCATATATAATGACAGTGTACTTGATGAGTGGGGATTCAGTGAGGCAGAATATGAAGATTTCGCTGCAATGTATAAAAACGTTATGGAAGAGTTAAAAAAACCGGGAGATGATACAGATTCTACGGACGAGCCTGTCCGTGATGACTATGAACTTGTGGCATACAGCAAATTACGCATTGATTTTGAATACATTGTAGAATTATTACAGGGATTTGTTGAGTCTTTAGACCAATCCTTAAAGGACTATGATGAGGCATCTTTCGAAGCAAAGATAAGAACGCTTCGGGAGATTATCATTGAGTTTTCAGGTGATAATCCGAAACTGAGTGCGCTGTTGACGAAGGTTGTTGATGAAATAGAGGCGGACAGGGAAAAATACGTCGGGCAGGATATATCAGTAATTATAAATCAAATGCGTTATGCGGCTATTGACAAAGAAATACAAAAGTTTGCAAAGAAGTGGTATCTTAATGTGGATGATGTCAAATATGAAGCATATAATTACAGAGATGGAGAACTTTCCAATGAGAATAAATTAAAGGATAGTGCGGATTATGCAGCTTATAAGGAATCAGTGCCAGATGCGCTGCCTAAGTTCAAATTCAGAAAGCGAATGATTGATGAATTTAGGGAAGCTCTAATGTCGGAAATTGCTCCATTGATTGATTAAAAGTACTTGTAGGATTGCACATCTATTATTTATTTGATATGTAATTTATGAGTTAAGGATTATGATTTTTCAAAATTAAAACTTTGAGATTTTTATAAGAAAACAAAAATTTCTGTGCGGTGTGTTTCACTTGTGGGCAGAAAAATTTCAAAAATGTTTTTATACGATAGTAATTTTGAGTAAGATTTCAAATTTGCTAATTGATAGATAAAAAAGAACTTGCTTGCGCAAATATTTTTAATAAAGTTGATTTTCCTAAATTACGAAGTGAGGAAAAGTGAGCTAATAGGAATTAAATAATATAGTGGAACAAAAAAATAATTATGTAAGTTTTCACTGTCAGAAACATTGATACTATAAGAATTTATTTTGACAGTGTAATTGAACTTCGTAATTATACTATAAAATCAAATACATATAACTTAGGCGGTTATGAATCGCATTAATTTCTTAGAAAAATTCTGATAAATACAGAAAATTAGCAAGGCTGTGCGTGTGATTTTTAATAGCCAGAGTAATATATTCACTAAACGGATTTCTTTTTTGATATTAAAAGGGAAATCCGTTTAGTGTAAAAGCAAGTATGTTTATATCCATTTTGATAAATGATTTTATGCTTTACCAATAGTTGTCATAATAGCATGGATTTTTTGTATGTCATATCTTATACATCAGCTTATTTACTTTTCACCACTTTACAACTTTTTTAATGGATAGATAATCTTATCAAAATCCTTGAAAATACTACTTTTGCTAAATTCTAAGGGTGCAAATTTTGCTATAGGATACAATATTTGACACTAAAAAAGTAAAAATTTCCACAAAAATATTATTTGCCACTTTGGGATTAAACGTCCAAACTCAGAAAAATTAGTAGAACCAATTAAGCCCTCTTAATTCTGGGTGTCTGGAACAATCAAATCATTAAAAAGTTGTAAAGTGGTGTTGCTTTTTTATATTGGTTGTTATATATTGCCTGTGGTATTTATGTGCCATATAATTCGATTTAAATGGCTACCAATTTTGTTAATTGTAGCATAATATTTTTGAAATTCTGATAGTCTATCTCATAGACGAAACCGTACAAAACAGATGCCGTAAAAAGTGGATTTGTCTTTTATATTTGGAGGTTGAATTTTTGATTCAGTATGTGAAATTCATCATTACTCAGGTATAGTGCGAAGTGGTTTTGTTGTTCTCTTTTCTCCATTGTTTGGGAAGATTCCTTCATTAAAAATGGTCTGATTTTGTTAAATATATCATGTCTGGTAGGAGGATTTTTCAAGCATGAAAATATCGAAATTTTGCAAAGGGAGTTTCTAAATTTTGAGCGCAAAGGGGGTTAGGGGGATTTTCCACCTATGAGCAATTTTTACAGGTTTCTGCTTGCGGAAATTTTGTAAAAAAACTGTCTATGGACGTCCATAGGCAGTGCTTGCTATTCCAGTATGGATAGTAAGCAGAGAATAGTCTGTAAGGCAGTTTTTCTTTAAGACTGCTAAAACTCCATACGGATATTGCCGTCCGATTTTATTTAAAAAATTTGAAAAAGTTTTTGTAAATAGGAAGGTTTTTTGCATATTTATCATTTAGAATATAACTGGGGCTGAGTGGAAGGAGGGAGTGGCAATGACCGCAGCAGACCGCAGATTGGAGATTATCAGTATTCTTGTGGTCAGCGGTCATACTACATCAAAGGAGCTGGCACAGGAATTTGGTGTTACTAATGTAAGCAAAGCTTACATTGCGTACAAATATTGCATGATGTTTCAGTCCTCTCATATGGGTATCCCGTATACACAAAGCAGGGGGAAGGCGGGGGAATTTTCATCAAGGACAGTTACAAACCATATAATAACACACTCACTCCCGTAGAGCAGGAAAGGCTCAAAAAAATGTATGATGTGGCAGAGGGAGAGGATAAAAAAATCTTCGAACGTGTCTTGCGGAAATACGGTGCATATAAGCTGGAACTGTAGCTGGATGAAAAACTGAATATTGCAATACATACAGGACGTGAGGATATGTGTAGCCACTATGTAGGTGCGCCACGATATGCCTGCTCTAATTCGTTTTGGGGTGAACGTGACGGAATGGAAATAATCTATTGAAGCAAAGGCATGGAGCGATAAAAACCTGACAAAATGCACAGCAGTTGTGCGGGGCGATGAAGCATATCCGTGATAATGATACTTCTGGATTTTGGTTGAAATCCAGTCATATAATGACGGTGCAATTCCGATGTGGGCAGCGTAATGACCTGCCACCTGTATGTGATTTATTTAATTATGGAATGGGAGAAAGTGACAGGGAATTTGTAATCTTTTTTAGTGCAGAAAAACAGCGTAAAGGCAATTATGAACGTAACAGTTTGTAACTGCCCTTTTTTGCGTTTTAGGGAGGAAGGAAATGGCAAATAAGAAAAAAATCAGAAAAGAAAAACGGGAAAAGCCAACAAGGATTGTTGTGGAACGTGTCTATCTCGGCGGTCAGAGTATGGAGGATGCTTTCCGCAAAATCAATGAGGAAACAGTCAAAGAAAATATAACTGAAATATTGGGAAAAACGGTTTAATTTTCGGGGCGGTCATGCTATACTATGGGTAGTGTGTTCCGCCCTTTTATGGAGGTAAACAGATGAAAGGGAACGGAACGAAAATCACAGCTTTATATTGCAGACTGTCACAGGACGATGGGAATGTCGGGGACAGCATGA
>CAJUAE010000167.1 GCA_910583965.1 uncultured Lachnospiraceae bacterium | reverse complement strand
AGGTTTTTAGAAAGGAGAAAAAATGGCAATTATCGGAATTGATTTAGGAACGACAAACAGTCTCGTATCTTATTGGAAAGATGGAACAGCAAAATTAATTCCAAATGCTATGGGCAGTGTGTTGACCCCAAGTGTAATTAGTGTAATGCAGGACGAGATTCTTGTAGGGCAGTCGGCAAAAGAGCGAAGACTGACACATGGAAGTGAAACGGCTGCTTCTTTTAAGCGGTTTATGGGAACAAAAAAGAAGTATCAATTGGGAAGTCGAATCTTTACGCCCGCAGAACTTTCAGCGCTTGTTCTAAAGAAATTGAAAAAGGATGCAGAACAATATCTTAATGAGCCGGTGGAGGAAGCGATTATCACTGTTCCAGCATATTTTAATGATAGACAAAGGACAGATACCAAACTTGCGGCAAAGATGGCAGGACTTAAAGTGGAGCGACTAATTAACGAACCGTCGGCAGCAGCGCTTGCCTATCAGACTGCGCAGAATAAAGAGGAGGCTGTACTGCTTATACTGGATTTTGGAGGAGGTACACTTGATATCTCTGTTGTGGAATGTTTTGAGAATGTGATTGAGATTGAGGCAGTAAGCGGTGATAATCACTTAGGAGGTGACGATATTGACCAACTTCTCTATGCAGAATTTATAAGAAAACACCCAGAACTTTCTACGTTGGATGAACAGGGTATTGCTGGATTGCGAACTGCTTTGACAGAGGCAAAATGTGCACTTGGCAGACAGGACAAACTTATGTTTTCTTATGCTTATGGCATAAATGTGGTCGAGGATTATATAACACAGGAGCAGTTGTTGGAATTGGGATTGCCCATATTGGAGCGCATTCGCTATCTGTGTTCACAGGCAATGCAAGATGGAAAGTGCAGTGTGGACGAGATAGATGATGTAATTATGGTTGGTGGTTCCGCACAGCTTTATTTTGTACAACGGTTTATTGAGGAACTGTTTGGCAAACTGCCAATAATTATGGATGAGACCGATAAAGTAGTAGCAAAGGGCGCTGGTATTTATACAGGGATACGAATGCGTGCCGCGGATATCAAAGACCGCATGATGACAGATGTCTGTCCATTTACACTTGGAACAAATATTGTGTGGGATAGAGAAGATGATAGACCTCATATCTGTCCTGTTCTGAAACGGAATTGCCCGCTGCCTTTTTCAAAAACAATTCGATTGTATGCTACAGGAGATTATCAGGAGCTAATGCGCATTGGCATTTATCAGGGAGAAGAATATTATGCAGATGAGAATGTGTGTCTAGGAGAGCTATTAATTAATATTCGACGGCGCCCGGCAGGAGAGGAGGGAATTAGCGTAACCTTTTCTTATGATATTAATGGTGTATTGGAGGTTGAAGCGGAGAATGCGATGCATCAAGTGGTTAGAAAGCTGATTACCAATGATGCATTGAGTGACAAAGAGATTGAGGAAAGTTTAAAACGCCTAGAACAGTTAAAGATGCCTGATAGAGAGACAGAAGAATATGAGCTTATTCGAGCGAAGCTAGAATGGCTGTACCAAAAACAGACAGGCACGATTAGAAATCAGACAGCAAAAATACTGCATCATTTGGAGATATCGAAGGAAGAAGGAAACTATTATTTATATCTGAAAATAAAAGAAGAAGCAAAACAGTGGCTGGTGCAGGCATCTATGTATCTTGACACATTTGAACCAGAGGAATATACTGACGGTAAAAAAGGTTGACCGTACGTATAATACCATGTTGTATTAGGGGGATATAATGAATACAATTTGGGAGATTCTTGGGATTGAACCTACATTGGATAAAAAAGAAATTCGCAAGGCGTATGCGGCTTTAACGCGAACCTATCATGTAGAGGAATTTCCAGAGGAGTTTGTAAAAATTCAACAAGCATATCATGCAGCATTAGAATATGTACAGTATCAAAGAGATACAGCGCAGTTTATGAATATTGCCGCGTCTGACAGTGTGGATAACAATGCGCAAAAAGCAAAAGAAAATTCAATTTTATTGCGTTTAGAGCAATTTCACCAAAAGCAAAAGGTTACATACAGCAGCGAGGAAGTGATTCTTCAGATTGTAGAATTGCTGACAAAGCACAATAAAACGACAAAGCTCGAGCAAAAACAAGATAGACTTTTATTATGGCAGAATTTTATATTGTCCGATGCATTTCTTACAGTTTATGACAGGGAAGGATTTGCAGAAAAATTAGTATATGAGCTTTCTGCTTGCAAAGAGCTTTGTCTCTCTGAATTGGAACCTGAATTTTTGAGTGAATTGTCGTTGGTTTATGGTATTGTTGATTTTGATGATATAGGAAGATATGACCAAGGAAATAAGGCTGTTTTGGGAGACTTGTTGTTAGAACAGATATACACTGACTGGCAAGAAATTAGACCAACAGCGCAGAGAGTGTATTTAAGTTATTCTTTTTACTCCTTTCACAAATTATGTCAGATTGCAGAAAAAGGAGGACTTAAAGAGTAT
The DNA here is from genome assembly GCA_910583965.1 of uncultured Lachnospiraceae bacterium. Lineage (GTDB taxonomy): Bacteria > Bacillota > Clostridia > Lachnospirales > Lachnospiraceae > COE1. The sequence goes on along the minus strand of CAJUAE010000167.1, from coordinate 2,864 downwards.
CAACTGGATAAATGGGGAAATCTGTGTTTTCATGCAGAGGATAACTACATTCCAAAAGTGACAGTAGAGGAAGGCCTAAAGTGGCAACTACGAATAGAATCTGTAATAGAGCCATATGCGCCCGCTTGTATGGCAATGCATCGTCATCTGATTCAGCATTATAGGATTTCAGAACAAGTTTGTCATTGTATGCGCACAAATTTTGAAATCGATGGAAGATTGGGAGAGTATGCGCTTTGTTCCTATCAGGAAGCATATGACCAAATGTGTCAAAAATATCCAAATATGAATCAGTCTGAAGAAACAAAGCTGACAGAATGGAAACTTGCATTGTTGTCAGACGCACCTACATTTACAAAGAGAACGTTGGATTTAGAAACAGTGGAGTGGTTAATGTTGGTCTGGAAAGTGCGGCAGTGCTCTGAAGAATTGACCAGACAGGTCTATGATGCATATAAGGAAGAAAGTGCGCTTGCCCTTCCGTTACTAGAGGTGTTGATTGGGCGGCTGGTGGAGTGTAAAAATCAATTGTTGCAGGACTGTGGATTTGTAGTAGAACAGATATCATTACAAAATGTGTACTTTTGGCACTATTTTCTAGGAGCCGCATACCCATATACAAATGATGGACAGGAATGGAGTGAATCGGATTATCATTTTGCATTGTCACAATATATACAACAAGTATATCCCATTTCAAAATACTTTATCAGACAGTTTTTCCCCAAGAAGATACAGTCGCCAAAGGACACTATGCATTTTATTTTGCAAGTAGGAAAGCAGGAAAAGATTGTATTTTTCAATGAGAAAGAGATACGAGTAGTGTTTACTTTGCATCATGTAGAATATTTTATACAAGAAACCCCTGTTTTTTATCGAATACTTTCTTTTGCGGAGTTGGTAGCGTTGCCGGAGACAGCAGATGGGATTTTAACATTTTTCTTGCTCTTGCCAATTACAAAATTAGAGGCGGATAAACAATCCAGAACGGAGGTGTTGCGCCGATTCAAATATTTGCCATTTTATAAGCCTACTTGGGATTTTATTGTGGATTGTATAATGCGAAATACAGATTGGGAAATTGCACCGGAGCATCCGCAGAAACAGTTTGAGGAAATCTATTATAGTGAAGATTCTTTGCATTGTTTTCGTGGCAGGTTGACAGGACGCAAATTTACGGTGGAATACAAAACACCAAAAGGTTGGTATCCAATGAAGTTGTTGAATGGAGAATCAAAAAGTACACGGGCAGTCGAGGACAAAACAGAGCGCCTTCGCTTGATGCATACGATTGTGGATGGATTTCTTCCGCCAGAACCAAAGTTTCTAAAAGAGATTTCTGTCAGAGGAAAATCAGTGCAACAGAAAGCAGATGCAGTTTATCGTATGATAATGGACAGCAAACAATTATTAGGAATTGAGTTTGCTGTAGTTTTATGGTTTTGGGAAGATGAGACTGCTATTCCACGATTGTGTTATCTATATATGGAGAATTATTGGGATGCGGCAAACACGTTGCTTGAGATTACAGGAGAGCGAAAAAGCGTATATTTAAATCGTGAGGAACGTCTAAGACGTATTATAGGGGAATCAGCAAATATTGTGGGTTATTTTAGTGTGGAGGATGCGCTGCCGTTTCCGGTCGGTATTGGCAAAAGCGGAAGATTTTATAGCTATTTTAATCATCAACTGATGATAGCGGAGAGTTATCCCGAATTGATATCGCAATGTATTGACTTAAAGAATCTGGATAAGATTGAGATTGATGATGGATTACGCTCTGTAGATTTGTTTACAAGAAAATTGGAAAATTGGTATATGCATCGATATCATTCAGATACAAAAGAATTTGAGGAAAATTATCCCTTTGAGGTATTTAGAGAATTGTTTAAGAGGACATAAAGAAAAAAGAGCTGTTGTATGTTAAGAAACATTTTATTTGCCATTTCATGACAAAGATTATATACTAAGATAAAAACATAAAAACGGAGAAGAAGGCAAATGAGAGTAATCGAAAAACAGACATTAGACAAAGAGAGAGCATTATATGGAAGTAAGGATATCATTATAAATGAGTGTATTTTTGATGGTCCAGCAGATGGAGAGAGTGCAGTAAAAGAGTCGTCAGATGTGCAAGTAAACAAATGTTTTTTTAATTTACGCTATCCATTTTGGCATGTGCATCAACTGACGATTCGCGATTCGGAAATGACCTCGCTGTGTCGCGCTGCGCTTTGGTATTCCGACCATGTGGAAGTTACAGGAACAAAGATGCATGGGATTAAAGCATTTCGTGAGTGTAGTGATGTGGCAATTCGCAACTGTGATATTATTTCACCAGAATTTGGCTGGTCTGTGAGAAATATTGAGATGGTAGATTCTGTGGCGGAAAGTGAATATTTTATGATGCGTTCAGAAAATATTACATTTAAGAATGTAGCATTCAAAGGAAAATATTCTTTTCAGTACATAAAAAATGCAATATTTGAAAATTGTAACTTTGATACAAAGGACGCTTTTTGGCATGGTGAGAATGTCACTGTGAGAGATAGTGTTGTCAAAGGAGAGTATCTTGCGTGGTATGCAGATGGGCTTACTTTTGAGAATTGTAAAATTATTGGCACACAGCCGCTATGTTACTGCAAAAATCTAAAGTTGAAAAACTGCGAGATGATAGAGACAGACCTCTGTTTTGAAAAATCTGAAGTGGAAGCACAGATAATCACACCAATTATCAGCATTAAGAATCCATTAGCGGGAACGATTGTTGCACCCAAGGTCGGTGAGATTATTATGGATGATGAAAATGCAAAAGGAACGATTGAAATAAGCGATAATTTAAAATTTAGCAAGTCAGAATGATA
>CAJUAE010000166.1 GCA_910583965.1 uncultured Lachnospiraceae bacterium | reverse complement strand
GTATAGCACAACTTGGTATATTTTGTAAGTAGTTATTTATTAACAGTTCCTTAGCGTTTTTTGATGATTTTGTAGCATCACTCCAAAAGCAAGATTGTCAGGAATTCGATGTGTTGTTAATTAATGATAATATTCCGATGGATGTACTTGCAGATAGATTAAAAATATATAAAAAGTCATTTGCCGACAGGCTGCATATTGTAGATAAAAGTACTTATAAACTGTTACCCTATGAATTACGAATTGAATTGCTATTTGAGGCACTAGCAGACAGGACAGAATTGCTTATATTGTTGGATTGTGACGATATGGCAAAAAGCAACAGGGTTTCGGAAGTTGTTAAACAGTATGATGGGAAATATGACTTTTATTATAATGATTTATTTTTGCTAAATGGCATGAATGCAATGCCCCGACTGCCTGAAATTACAAACAAAATTGAGTGTCTCTTGGAATGTAATTATCTGGGATTCTCGAATTGTGCAATAAACATGAGGCATATAAAGGAAGAATTTATTGAAAGCTTAAAAGAGGGGACAACGGAGATATTTGACTGGTATTTGTTTAGCCGGATGTTATTAGCAGGCATGACAGGAAAGCGTATCGGCAATACGGGAACCTATTACAGGATATATGTGAATAATATAGCAGGCATTTCAAAATGTACAATAAGTGAGCTTGAAAAGGAACGGCATATTAAACTAAAACATTATGGGATGTTGAAAAAATATGATGGGCGGTATCGAGAATTAATTGAAAAATACGAAAACCCGGATATATGCAGATGCAGGATAGGATCGGATACCAATGCATATTTTTGGTGGGGAATGTTATCAGAATGGAGTGACAGGTAATATGTTGGCAATAATTCCGGCAAGAGGCGGTTCGAAAGGAGTTCCAGGGAAAAACATAAAAGAGCTGTGCGGTAAGCCGCTGATTGCATACACGATTGAAGCTGCGCTGGATGCACAGGAAATAGACAGGGTAGTGGTGACAACAGACAGTAAGGAGATAGCGGAAGCCGCTCTGCGGTATGGTGCAGAAGTTCCGTTTATGCGTCCTTCCCATTTGGCGGAAGACGATTCAAGCGCGGTTGATGTATATCTGCATGCAGTTGACCTTTTGGAAAAAAGAGGTGGAATGCATATCAACAAGTTTGTAGTATTGTTGCCTACTGCACCATTAAGAGATGCATATGAAATTGACCATGCAATTCAGACTATGAGAAAGTGTGCGTGTACAACTCTGGTTTCTGTTGTTGAAGCGGATGTTCCGGCTAGTTGGTATTATCAAATGAATGAAGACAGGACAATTAAAAATGCCGGCTTTGATTCGGACAATGCGATAAAGAACCGACAAATGAATTGTCAGTATTATGTTCCAAATGGTGCAATATATATACTGGATTATCAGCTGCTAAAAAGAGAAAGAACTTATTATACAGATGATACAGTCGGATATGTCATGGCTAAGAAAAAATCGGTAGATATTGATACGATGGATGACTTTGAATATGCGGAGTATTTGCTGGAGCAAAAGACATTCGGAAGGAGAAAATGAATATTTTGCTTACATACAATAATGGTACATTCCAATAGTTTTATAGAAAGAAACTGATGTTCTGAATTGCGCAAGAAACACAATGGAGAAATTAATATGAAAGCATTATTCATCGGCTGCGTGGAATCGTCGGCAGCGTTTTTAAAAACGTTGATAGAAGCAGAGGCAGATATTGTTGGTGTGATAACAAAGCAGGAGTCGAAGTTTAATTCTGATTTTGTGGATTTATCAGATATTGCTAAACAAAACAATATACCGTATCTCTATGTGAAAAATATCAACAACAATCAGACATATGAGTTTATCAGGGAGATACATCCGGAGGTAGGATTTTGCATGGGATGGTCACAGTTAATCAAAAAAGAACTGCTTGATATGTTTCCACAGGGAATCATAGGTTTTCATCCTACGGCGCTTCCGCAGAACAGAGGCAGGCATCCTCTGATATGGGCGCTTGCTCTGGGACTGAATGAAACCGCATCCAGCTTTTTTATACTGGATGAAACCGCGGATACGGGAAAAGTCATATCACAGGAACGGGTGCCAATATTGTACGAGGATAATGCAAGAACTCTGTATGATAAAGTAATGGCTGCTGCAAAGGTTCAACTGAAAGAACTGTGGAGCGATATCTGCAAAAACAATATACAGACAATTGTGGATAAAGAGCAGAAGGGAAATACATGGCGAAAACGCGGCAGGGATGACGGAAGGATAGACTGGAGAATGTCCGGCAGAAATATCTATAATCTGATAAGAGCGTTGTCGGAACCGTATGCTGGCGCACATTTTGAATATAACGGATATGATTATAAGGTGTGGGAAGCGAAGGAGCTTGAGGATGCCTTATATAAAAATATTGAGCCAGGAAAGATTGTGGAAGTAAGGGAGGACAGGCATTTTGTTGTCAAAACGGGAGACGGACTGATAGAGCTTATTCGTTTTGACAGACAATTTACACCACATGCTGGAATATATTTGTGATTTTAATCTGGCTGAACGGAAACATGTAAAAAAATGATGCAGGTGAGGATAAAGAATGAGGATTATGGTAATATCACCCCACCCTGATGATGAGACACTGGGGGCAGGCGGCAGTATTTTAAAATTAAGGGATTTAGGAAATGAAATACACTGGCTGAATATAACTGACGCAAAAATAGAGGGGTATAGTGCGGACTTTATAGAAAAACGGAAAAATCAGATTGAGAGAGTTAGAGAATATTTTAGTTTTAACGGATTTGTTAATTTAAAATTTCCACCAGCAGATTTAAATGACAGCATAAAGGGCGACCTGATTAATTCCATGGGTAAGGAATTTGAACGGGTAAAACCGGACTGTATTATTTTACCAGATTATAATGATGCGCATTCTGATCACAAATATGTGTTTGAGGCGGCGTATGCATGTTCAAAGGTATTTCGGCACAGTTACATAAAAAGGATTCTGACGATGGAAATCATTTCCGAAACAAATTTTGGAATGCCATATGATAAATTTAAGCCTAATTTATACATAGATATCACAAACTATTTTGCGGATAAAGCAGAGGCGCTCAGGATATATGATACGGAATTGGGAGATTTACCTTTTCCAAGAAGCATTGAAGCAGTAAAAGCGCAGGCAGTCATGAGAGGGACTGAAGCAGGCGTGTTTTATGCAGAGGCATTCAGGGTAATTAAAGAGATTGAGTAACACGAACAATACAAGGGGATTTTAAGAAACATCATGGAGATTGCAGATTTTTTCATATCAGAAGAAGAAAAGATAAAAAATGTACTGCATCGTATGGATACAGTAGGACATGGGATACTGCTGATAGGCAGTGGCTATCAACTAAAGGCAGTGATTACAGACGGTGATATCAGGCGGGCTATGATGAAGGGATATGATGAAAACAGCAGATCCGGCGATATAGCGAATTATTGTCCGTTTTTTCTGAACTTGTTTGAGGCAACCGAGCAGAAAATAAACGATGCGTTTGAGACCAGAAGAATAAAAGCAGTTCCGATTGTTGGAAATGATGGTACAGTAAAAAGAATAGTATTTGATAATGGAAAGGTAATATATAAGAAAGCGTATAATGATACAAAAGTCATTATTATGGCAGGCGGAAAAGGGACAAGACTTGCGCCATTAACAGATGTCCTTCCAAAACCGCTTATTCCGCTGGACAATGAAACGATATTAGAGCATATCATTGACAGATTTAGCATCTTAGGTTTTTGGGATTTTAACATTATTATTAATTATAAGAAGGAATTAATAAAGGCTTTCTTTTCGGAAACAGTATATAACAACAAAAATAATGTAAATGTGACGTTGTGGGAGGAAGAAAACTTTCAAGGAACAGCCGGGGGATTAAAATTACTACAAGGGGAGATTAAATCAACTTTTATTTTAAGTAATTGTGATATTATAGTTAATTCTGATTATGAATATATCATTAACAAGCACAAAGAAAATAACAATTATATCACAATGGTCTGTGTACCACAAAATATACAAATTCCATATGGTACAGTTAAGACGGACGCTGACAACAATATTATAGCTTTGGAGGAAAAGCCTTCTATCGAATGTTTGATAAATACGGGAATGTATGTGCTTGAGGCAGAAACAATCGAGTTAATAAATAAAGGGGAATTTCTTCATATGCCTGATCTTATACAGAGATGTATAGATAAAGGATATAAAGTAGGAGCATATAAGATTGCAGAGGATGGATGGTTAGATATGGGGGAAATGAATAAGCTGAAATATATGAAGAAACAGTTTATAAGTTAAGGGAGTAGAATATGAAAATACAGGATAATTACCCTGAAGGAAAAATGCTTTGGTTCAATGACTTTTATTGTGACGGAAATAATATGTTTTTTTCCGCAGGAAATTTTAATGGATTGTATGCGTATTCCATAGTGAATAAAAAATTGTCTTTTTTAGGAAAATTTAAGGACGAATATGCGCTATGTATACAGTTATATGGAAATGTTAATAATTTTGAAAATCAGCTTATATTTACGCCACTGTCAGCCAACAGTATTGGCATTTATGATTTGTATAATAAATCTTTTGAATCAATAGCTTTACCGATGCCTAAGGCTGCATGTGGGTATGAATGTAAATTCTTAAATTCTGTAATATATAAAAATAGTATTTTTGCATTTCCCGGTTACTGTTCATATATTGTAGAATACAACATAAAGAACAAAAAGTTAATTATACATGATAGTTGGTATAATGAATTGTCTAATCGGTATAAGAAAAAATCAAATTTATTGTTTCATTTTGATTCCGCGCAGATTAATGATGATATTTATCTTTTGTCAGAACAATATAGTGGAATGTTCAGGTATTGTTTACTGGATAATACATATGAATTTATCGAAATAGCAGGAATATACGAGAATATTCATACGCTGTCTTATGATGGAAATTATATATGGTGTAGTACAAACAGCAAATTGTTGAAATTGAATTTAAAGGGAAAAGTAACGGAAGAGATTGATATTTTTGCAACTTATGGAGTGAAAGGAGACTTTTACTATAGTATATATCATAAAGATTACCTATTTTTATTTGCCTGTCAAATGAGCATAGTTTTAAGAATTGACTGCAGAAACTATATGACAAAGTTTGAAGTAATGAGATATTGCAAAGAGGAGAAAAAATATACCAATTATGAATATCATGCTACAGATTTTGTTAAGAAGAAAAAAGATAAAGTTTTTTTTATGTGTCGTAGTGACAGAACGATACTAAGGAACTGTTAATAAATAACTACTTACAAAATATACCAAGTTGTGCTATAC
>CAJUAE010000165.1 GCA_910583965.1 uncultured Lachnospiraceae bacterium | reverse complement strand
GACCGTCTTACCAACTCCACCCTTTAAGTTAATAATGCTTATTGTTCTCATATCCGTTCCCTCCCAGTATTTCCTCTGCCTCCCGCTATCACAGGAGGCTTATCATGGTTCTGTGATATATAAAATCCCTTTCAGGTATTCCAAAAGGCTCTTTATCCCAGTACTTACTGTGCACAACCATATTTTCTTACTAGCTCTGTTTCTGCCCAGCTTGTATACTGATGTTGTTTCGTCAGCACAGCGTTCACCAAATGCCCTTGTATAAGCGGTGCCACTCTACACCACAAATCTGCATTGGCAAGAGGGCGTCCTCGTGCTGTCTGAAAACCGTTCTTCTGCCACTTATCAATATTTCCACAGTTAAATGCACTTGCAAGTACAGAGGAATCTGTATAAACTGTTATCTCTGCCGGACTGGTAAAATGTGCTAGCGCCGAACAGAAAGCATATAGATTTATCCGATTTACAGTTACATTCTGCTCCATACCAAACTCACTACATGTAGCATCACCCTTTGATGTAAGTGCATATATCACATACACATATGCTGCCCTTCTGGCTTTTAAACTGGTCATATTATGTGTGATAAAAATATCAACATGCTTCATCTATGCACTCCTCTCTCAAATGGCGTTTTGTCACAATTGGTAAATTTATCACAACTGTTTACATATTGCAAAATTTTGTTCTTTTTCGTTTCTGCTTTTATTGCCCGCACAGCTTCCTCTGGCCAATGAAGCAGCATACACATGTCATTAATCCGATCCACTGTAGCTTCACAAATAGGCAGCTTTTCCAGTTCAAAATTAGTTGTGATAATACATAATTTACCTGCCTTATACCGCTCGTTAATTAATTCATGCAGCTTGTCTTTTCCCCAGTCTGGAATCTTAGAAACACCAAGGTCATCTAAAACAAGTAAATCTGTTTCATAATATTTTCGCATATTCACTTTTGACAGTTCATCTTTACTTTTACTATCAAAAGTTTTCCTTATATCTGACAGATAATCCTCAACTTTTGTAAAACGGGCGGCAAGATTATATCTAGTGCAAATACTGCCACATATGGCATTGGCTATCATGGTTTTCCCGCTCCCCTTCGCTTTGGAATAAATGTACAGCCCTACATTTTCCTCCTGCCATTTGTAGAAATCATACACAAAACTTTCTACAATCTTTTTTAGTTTCAAAGGAGATGTCTCATATGTCTCCCACGGAAACTTTTGAATGTCTAAATTTCTGTACTCTGCCACTATCCCTGAAATATCTTTGAGCATGGCTATTCTGCAATATGGGCAAGGCATCACTGTGCCAATTTTCCCCTCTGCAGGCTTACGGGGATTTTGTGGGTACAAGTCTAAATATCCTATGTCTTTACAATATTGACACCTGTAGGCTGGCGGCTTGTAGCCTGCTGCATAAGGTCTATACGCTTCCCACTTCCTCCGATATGCCTCCATAATCTCTGTCAAGTCATACTCTGCCATATTTACTACCTCATTCCACAACCACTGAACGGTATAGTCGGCGGTATTCCTCCGATATGCCTCCTGTGTCTTTGCTCTCTGATGAACTTTTCTGATTCAGATAACTCTCAAAGTGCGACGGTCTAAAAAGTGTCTCTGGTCGGATATACTTGCAGTATTCACTGTTATTGCGCCATTCCGTATATTTTTTATCTATGACTTTATAAAAATCGCCTACTGTAAATCCATCATTTAACCTGGCATTAATCAGATCAGCCGTGGCTTTACTTTGATACTTGTAATTCGTGCCACATACTTGGTTGAAATAGTCAATAATCTGTTTAATTTCTTCTGGGTGATTCTTAGGTTTCGGTTTTGACTTCTTTTTTGGTGAATTATCTAAATCTGGTGCAGAACTATGTATGTCGTTGGGCTTGCCCGACAATATATTTTGATCTTCTCTGTAAGTAGTCTTTGTATTGTAGTCTCTGTTTGTAGTCTCTGTTTTATTATATATATTATTATATATATTATAGGAATTGCCTGTTTGGGGAACTTCCATATTCCCATTTGGGGAACTTCCAATTTCCCCTTTGGGAAAGTTCCAACTTCCCGTTTGGGGAACTTCCATATTCCCGTTTGGGGAACTTCCATTGCACCCATCACTATCCTGTACAAATGATTGTGCCAAGTTATTCTTCCATTCAGCAACTGCTTTGTTAATATTTTCTGTGATTGGTCGTATATGAGTCATTGGGACTCCATTAAAATGATACTTTTTAACTTCTACAAGTCCAATTCCCTCATCTGTCAGTTTTTTAATTGCACAATCATACTGTTTTTTGGATATCCTTATCTCCTGCATCCAATCTTCCCTGCGTTTTGCAATCCAATAATGACCATCTTTATATATGTTCGCTCTAATATCATTATTTTTGTTTTCTGAAAACCAATACATAATTTGAGACAGCAGCGTTCCGGCTATCAAGTCGCCTGTGATATCGATATATGCATGTAAAGTATGATTAAAGCTATGTGCAAAAAGATACTCAACCTTTGCATCAATTTCATTTTGGGTTAAGCCTTGTTTTCCCATAAATAATTCCTCCTATTTTCTATCTGTTTTTAAGTCACATTGTACCAAGGGTATCCGTCAAATACCCTTTTCAGACCTCTATGTATTTAAAATGTGTCAGAATCTGACACACTATTCTATATTATAGACAATCCCATACACATGATAATCCTGTTCAAAATCTATCACACCCTTCTGATGAGCGATTGTATGGTGCATTCGACACAGACATATCTTTCTGTTCTCTGTATCGTCATAGTGCCGCCTATCGTGCCCCATGCCGATTGCGTCCCAATGATGTATCTCTCCAGCTCTGCCGCATATTGCACATTTCCTATGTTTGATACATTGATACAAATACATGTCAATATCGTCGGTTCGGTCCGAAAGCCGTTCAGATGCGATTACACCATATTCAAGGCAGAAATCTATAAGTGTATTGATAAAATCCCTTGCAACGCTCATGGAGCAGTCTGAAAGAGAAAAATAATCGCAGCCCGTCTTTGTGATATACACATACTTCATTACTTCTTTTGTTTCCTCTGGTGTATATCCTGTATATCCTGATATGTCACGCAACGTTGCATAGATTTTTCTGCGCTGGTCAGATGATAAAGTACGCCCATCAAGCAACCGCATGGAGACATTACTAATCTGCTTGTCCATTATCTCTGCTGCCAAGTCAGCATTTTCAAAATGGACCACAAGATCAGTACTACCATTATTGTCGCGTACTGCTGTTATCTTTCCATCTTCCATTGTCTCACTTCCTTTGTGCTTTCTACGTGGCGCACAGGCTCGCACCTGCACGCCTTAACGGATACTACTGGAAGTTGTGATGCATATGCACCACGTACAAAGCACATATATTGCTTGTCCCACATGCCTCCTACGCGGCACACAGGCATATTTCGTCCTGTGTCCGCTCCATATTGGAACAAATATGAGGCTACGACACATCAGCATATGTGTCGCGCAGGGGGCATGTATATATTTCTGTTGCTTAAACTATTGTAGACACTTCGTCTTTTTCTTTTTCGACATCTGGCTTGGTAATTCCACGCAATCTGTTATAATACAATTCGACCCACGCTTCTGTAATGCGTTGTTCATACCCTTCTGTATACGTGACTGTACATGTATACTCCTTTTTTGCTCTTTTCGCCATGATATCACCTCCGTTTTATCCTTATGTGGCAATGGTTGTACAATATTAGTTTTTATAGATAATTTTTCCCATAGGACTTCTTTACAAAAGACTTACAAGTTTCATCTGTTTTTCTTGTCTTAATTCTGTTTCCCGCAACGCAACAGCCATAATGTGTTGGTGCATATGAATTTCCGCTTCGGATATAATGCTGAATAAAATTATTGCAGTATTCACAGTTCTTTGGCATATTTGCTTTGCCACCGCAGATATTCTGTAGTTCTTCTACCTGCGCCTTTAAAGATATGTTTTCCTTCTCTAGCTCTTTAACTTTGTCTGCTATCATTGTGTTTATCCTCCTCTATTAGTGTTCGTATTGAGCACTGTTTTCTATTATTATAATGCTCGATATGAACACTGTCAATAGAATTTTTAATAGTGTACAATATGAACATCAAAAATTATAGGAGGGACAATCTATGTCATTTGGAAAACGCCTTAATTTATCCAGAAAAGAACATGGTCAAACTGCCCAAAGTATGGCGGATATGCTTGGTATTGGTGTTCGTTCCTATCGCGCCTACGAAAGCGATGACAGAGAACCTTGTTTTGAAGCTTTAATTAAAATTGCTGATTTTCTTAATGTATCTACTGATTATCTTTTATGTCGAGATGAATTTCTCTCAAAAAACGCTGATTAACATCAAAAATATCCTCTAACATATCCCATATCCAGATACCACCAAGTCGCTCTCCACTTTCTATCGCCTTGTAATATCGTTCATTTATTCTTAATTTATCTGCCATCTGCTGTTGTGTCATGCCCGCCTTTTGGCGGGCTTCTTGCAAATTTTTTCTCATTTACGCTTTCCTCTTAATACATCTATAATTTACAAAACAACCTCTATTTCTTCCAAAATACTATTCCATTTTACAAATTTGTAGTATACTGGACTTGTACTCAAATTTTTCCAGAAAGGAAGGTATTTTTAAATGCGGAAAAAACTATTAAAATCAACACTATTGACCCTATTGTTCAGTCTACTTTTTTCAATCAATGTCTTTGCTGCCGGACTTACACAAGACGCTGCAGGTATTCATTACCAAAACGATGACGGAACCTTTGTAAAGTCCTCCTGGGTGGAAATCTCTAACCTTTGGTTTCTCTTTGATGCAAATGGTGTCTGTGTAAATCCTAATGGAGCACTTGCACCTGACGACACTGACGGAAATTATCAAATCGTAACTTCCTACACTCCATTTACTACTACAGATACCGCTTTACTTAATCAGTACTTGACAAATGGTAGTGTAATAAATGTTGATGGTCAGTACTTCATGACTCCATCTGCTTCAACTGTTATCCGCAACGCAAATCGAATTGCGGACAAAACTGTACAACCAGTTTCAGAACAGCAGCTACAGCCAGAGCCAACGCAGGAAACTGTTGTAGAAACGCCTCAACCGAAACAGGAAACGAAATATGTATGGTTGTCTGCTACAGGAAGCAAATATCATAGTTATGATCACTGCGGCAATATGAATCCCAAGAAAGCAACAAAAGTTACATTAGAGAAGGCTAAAAGCCTAGGCAAAACCGCATGTAAAAACTGCTGGTAATCTATCATAAAAATTAATTTTGTGGCTGACTTTTGAGGTCAGCCATTTTTATTGCTACCTTGATAGTTGCCCGGTAGTGTAAAAAAGTTTGTGTCTATGGGAAAAAATACCTCTTTTTTGGTAAGA
>CAJUAE010000164.1 GCA_910583965.1 uncultured Lachnospiraceae bacterium | reverse complement strand
TTTTTCGGCGAGGTCTTTTTCTGCTGTGATTAAACGCGGGTTATTTTACGCTTACGTCAATACAAAGAGCAGTCAGCCGATAGGACATTATCGGTCGGTCTAAAACAAAACCGCTGTGCAGGACAATGTACAGCGGTTTTATTTTGTTTTTGAATTTGATAAAATGTACATAGATAAGGAAGGGTGTATATATCACCCTTCCTTAATTGAAAGTCCAATCGAGTTGAGCTTCATATGATAGGCTTGATTGGTTCTATCAATTATATTATATGCAAATATCTATATATTATTCAAATGATAAAGTGATTTCGCCAGTCTGGAGGAAAATTCATTCTGTTTAAATCAAAGCAACCTTGATATTTTTGAAATAGATTTTCAATATCATTTTTGAATTCGTTCCAAATTGCATCTGTTGGACGAATATACTTCATTGCCATAATTATTTGATATAATCCTGTAAACCGTGGTACTGGTGTAACACGATCAGCATTAAGTATAGTGGGAGTTGTGCTAATTGACCGATTATAAATTCTACTATTGTGTGCACAAATATTACGCAGAATAGATACAGCTTGAATCCATGAAGACATATAGTCTTTTGATGGCTTTACAGAATTTCCATTTTGCGTTGTATATTTATAATGGTTTGCTAATATGGAATACGCACTCTGAGATCCGGTTTTTAGATTTTTAATCATTTTGGAAAGAGTACCAAATGACATAACTTCAACCGCTGCCCAAAGGGGAATTTCACCTTCATGATTACGAAAATTATGCTTTATAAATACATCATTAGAGCGTGAGACTTCAGATGACAGTGTACCTATATTCTGCCAAAACCTCTTTTTATCATCAAAAACAGTTGAATCAAAAAGGATTAATGCATCATTATGTATTAACAATGCTTCTATAAGTCTCGCTCTAAGTGCAACTTCAATTGAACACGTCATAGAAAACAAAATATGTGATAATTCAGTATCAAATCTATATAATGTTAATATATCAGTCAGGGATGTTCCTGGTTGATATTGCTTTGTACAGTTATTATATAAATGAGAAGAATATCCACGCAAGCGATAATATCCTATACTTGTTAATACCATTTCGGCTTCACTATCAGATGGGATTATCATACCTGCATTTTTATAAGTTGAAATTTGATCTTGAATAGACAAAATTCTTTTCGGATATTGATGCATATTGTTCACCCTAACGTAATAAAAGTCCCGCCGGGTTGCGCTTAGAAGTCAATAGACATCCATAGGCGTGGCGGGATCTGTTATTATTATTTTACCATAGCTTGTCCGCTTTGTCAATATATTTTGAAAAATTTTTATTCTCCAAATCGTTATAAATAATATAAGATAATGATAGGAGTTTTCTATACAATGATTTATGCAATACAAGAGGGAAATAAATATGTTCTGAAATTCAGATATGACCCAAATCTGATACCGCTTATTAAGAATGTACCCGGCAGAATGTGGAATCCCACTGAGAAAGTGTGGACGATTCCATCGGAGCATCTTGGTTGGCTGCTCAATGAGATAAAGGGTACAGAATATGAGAATGCTATACAGGTACAGTCTGATGAGGACATAAACGTCAATGCTGCTCTTGATTCAACAGAAGTAATACCTAATATTGATATATCTGATATAGATCAGTATGTAAAAGCCGGCAGTAGTTTGTATGCACACCAGATTGACTTTCTGAAATATGCTAAGAATAGGGGAGGTAAAGGATTTATCCTTGCTGATGAACAAGGACTTGGAAAGACACTTGAAGTTATGAATTACGCTTTGTATATGAGAAAGATATACGGATACAGACACTGCTTGATCGTTACCTGTGTAAATTCTGCAAAATACAGCTGGCAAGCTGACATAGAAACACATACCAATGGTACGGAGCAGGCTTATATACTCGGTACTCGTCGTAAGCGTAATGGTGGATTCAGATACAATACGGACGGAACTGATAAGGTTGAGGATTTACGGACAGGTCATATGTATGGTGATATATCTGCTCTGAAACTTCCATATTTCCTTATTACAAATATTGAATCTCTTAGAACGAAATCTGGGAAGCATTATACGCTTGTAGAAGAAATCATTAATATGGCAGAGCATAGTGAACTCCAAATGACCAATTGTGAATAAACCAACTGATGTATTCACACCTCTGAAACTTGTAAACGGACATTCTATAAAGAGTTTCTGGCAATGGTCACAGCAGTTCTGTATCTTTGGTGGCTATGGTGGACATGAGATTATGGCATACAAGAATATACCGTTTCTTAAAGAAATGCTTCAAAAGAATATGCTTAGACGAAGAAAGCAAGATGTTCTTGATTTACCTCCTAAAATCTATTTTACAGAGTATATCGAAAATACACATATACAGCAGCATCTTTACAATAGCATTGAAGCAGATATGTGGGAACACAGAGATGCTATTCTTGAAGCCATGAACCCTCTCACAGAAATGCTCAGATTATGACAGGTCAACGGCAGTCCGGAACTTGTTGATGAAAACATCTCAATTGATGATGATTATATCCATAAAAATGCTAAACTCGCAAGGTTATTGGAAATAGTTGATGAAATCATTGAGAGAGGAGAGAAGGTAGTTATCTTTTCAAACTGGGTTGGAGCATTGAAGTCTGTGTATAAATTCATCTCAAAGAAATACAAGACTGCTTGCTTTACTGGAACAATGTCAGAAGAAGAAAGACAGAAGCATAAACGTGTATTCATTAACAATCCCAATTACAAGGTTTTAGTTGGTACAATCGGAGCATTAGGGGTTAATCATACATTGACCGTAGCAAACAATGTAATATTTCTTGATGAGCCATGGACTCCCTCTGATAAGGTGCAGGCAGAAGATAGATGTCATCGTATTTCTGCTACTGTTCCAGTTAATATCTATACACTTCTGAGCAAAGGTACGATCGATGAAACTGTACATAAGATTGTATATGGTAAGCAGGATATATCAAACTTCATTGTAGATGGTAAACTTGATCTCCGAAAGAATCCGGAGCTGTTTGAGAAACTTTTAGGAAGAAAATAATATATGTAAGAAAAAATGACTATATTTCGAATGGAATAATGACAATAAGGATTCAATATACATCTTTGTACATCTATGTAAATTGGAATTTGATATATTTTATATCAAATTCAATAGTGCCTATTGACATTTTGCTTGTTCCATGGTATAATTATATTAAATGTTTACATACTATAATGTAGCATATCTAAATTGGAGGAAAAGCCATTATGAAAATTTTAGATGTCAGACTTGAAGAAATTACACTTGAAAATTTCAAAAATGTACGTTATGGAAAAATATCATTGGATATGAAAAAAAGTAATACACAATCTGACATTGTTGGAGTTTATGGACAGAATGGTTCAGGAAAAACTGCACTAATCGAAGCATTAAGTCTTTTAAAAATACTTCTTTGCGGTAAACAGATGAATAAAAAATTCGTTGAATTTATAAGTAAGGAGGATAAACAGGCGGTTCTTACTTTTATTTTCTGTGTCATTGACAGAAATACTAATATTGAAACAAAAGTGAAGTATAATGTATGTATTGGGAAAGTTGAAGATTTTCAGGATGGGAATATCAGTGGCATCGTTTCAGATGATTTGAATGTTTCATATATTCCTGCTGTAATACGAGAAACACTGTCGATTCAAATTATCGAGAGTGGTGTCATTAAACAAAAAATGATGCCATATATCGATACGGAATCAATTTCCGTCCCATTTACGCCTTTATCAAGATATAAAGAACTTATTAATCAGGATAAATCCATAAACGATAATTTGATGCTTTCTAAAAAAATAGCAATGCTTTCCTCAAGAGCTTTTATTTTTTCAAGAGAGTTAATTAACACATTTAGAAGAAACTATACAAATTCCGACTTTATGAAAATTTATGAAAGCTTGATTTATTATGGCAATTTCAGACTTTTCATTTATGGTACAAATAACGCAGCAATGCTGAATCTTGATATTCTTCCTTTGCCGTTTAATCTTAAAACAGGTTCTTCAAAAGTAAATGGTAATATTGCTATACCTATAAACGGAAATGGTCTTATTCCGGAAACAGCTTATGACCTTGCTGTTAAGCTTATTGATAATATGAATATTGTTTTGAAAGAGATAGTGCCAAATTTGACAATATCAATTGGAAAACTTGGGGAAGAACTGTCAGAGAACAGTGAGAAACTATTCAAAGTTCAGTTGTTTTCTAATAAGAACAGCCAGCCGATTCCGTTATCCTATGAATCAGAAGGAATTAAAAAAATATTTTCAATTCTTCAATTATTGATTAACGTATATAATAGATATTCATTTACTGTGGCAATTGATGAATTAGACTCGGGAATTTTTGAGTATCTTCTTGGAGAATTATTAAGCATAATCTCAAATAAAGGAAAAGGACAGTTGATATTTACTTCACATAACTTAAGACCTCTTGAAACTTTGGATAAATCCTGCATTGTTTTCACTTCGACTAATTCTTTCAACCGATACGTTCGACCGACATATATTAAGGCGACAAATAACCTTCGTGATTATTATTATCGTGATATTGCATTAGGCGAACAAACAGAGGAAGTTTATGATATGACAAATAATGCTGATATAGCTTTTGCATTTAGGGAAGCCGGTGAATTTTGTGGCTCGTAAAAAGGTTGTTCTGATTATCGTTGAAGGTCCATCCGATGATGAAGCTTTGGCGCTTGTTTTTACAAATTTTTATAAGCAATATTCACAGTCAGTTATGGTTCACGTAGTTCATGGTGATATAACAACAGAACTAAGCGGAAAATCTCAAACCATCAGAAATAGAGTAACAGATGTAATTCGTTATCATGCTAATGTGAACAAGTTTACTAATGAAGATTATGCACAGATAATTCACTTGATTGATACAGACGGGGCATTTGTTGATGAAAAATTTGTAATTCAGGATGATACGGCTGATTTGCCTATTTATTCAATACAAGATATAAAAACTAAAAACAAATCAGGTATAGTACAAAGAAATATGCTTAAGTCGCATAATTTAAATGAACTTTCTGTTATTAAAAATATATGGAAAATCATACCATACAAAGTTTATTATATGTCCTGTAATCTTGACCATGTTCTTTATGACAAGCAAAATAGTACAGATAGTGATAAAGAGGATTGCGCCCATAAATTTGCTAAGAAATATAAAGATGATTTAGATGGTTTTATATCTTTTATAAGCAATTCCTCTTTTTCAGTAAAATTAGGTTACAAAGATTCTTGGAATTTTATAAAAACAGGCTTAAATTCTCTGAATAGATACAGCAATCTACATATTTGTTTTCAAAGTGAAAACAGTGAAAAATAATAAAATTCGTAACCGCCAACCGTAGCATAACGTTGACGATTCTCTGAAAATACGTTAAAATAG
>CAJUAE010000163.1 GCA_910583965.1 uncultured Lachnospiraceae bacterium | reverse complement strand
CGGGTCCCAAGTTCAAAAATCCTCTTGCAAGCAAGCTTGCATCGGATTTCTTGAACTTGGGACCCTGGTATCATTTTATAAAAATAGGAAAGATTCGTATATTTTTATAAAAAATGATTGACATTCTGAAAGCATAAACGTATAATAATCTAGCATGTGTATAAAATATCGCATGTAATGTGCCTAATTGTTTTGGCATTTAGTTTTGAAAATAATAGGAGGTGAAAAAGAATGCCAACATTTAACCAATTAGTAAGAAAAGGACGTCAGGAAACAGTTAAGAAGTCTACTGCACCAGCTCTCCAGAGAGGATATAATTCTCTTAGAAAGAAAACGACAGATACTTCCGCTCCTCAGAAGCGAGGTGTTTGTACAGCAGTGAAGACCGCAACACCGAAGAAGCCTAACTCAGCGCTTAGAAAGATTGCCAGAGTTCGTCTTTCCAATGGTATGGAAGTGACAAGCTACATTCCAGGTGAAGGACACAATTTACAGGAGCATAGTGTTGTACTGATCAGGGGCGGCCGTGTTAAGGACTTACCTGGTACGAGATACCATATTATCAGAGGTACACTTGATACTGCAGGAGTTGCTAACAGAAAACAGGCTCGCTCTAAGTATGGAGCTAAGAGACCAAAAGCAGGTAAATAACATGAAAGATCATTGATTTTTCATGCGGCAAATTTGTGCCTCTGCGCAGATTCGTATGGATTTGGCAGCGCATAAGATTCGCATGATTTACCATGTACCACAAAAAACTAATTAGTGTTGGGATTCTGATTGAACACCTTTTTTATAAAAGGTTATGAAAGAAAACCGCGCGAACACAAAGTTTTAAAAATGTGAGTACCGTTGATTTAATCAAATAGTGGACAATCCGTCTTTTTGGATGGATGCGCTATCATAATTAAGGAGGGAAGAATCGTGCCACGTAAAGGACATATTCAAAAAAGAGACGTATTAGCAGATCCTATTTACGGTAATAAAGTGGTTACCAAGCTTATCAACAATGTTATGTTGGATGGCAAGAAGGGTGTAGCTCAGAAGATCGTATACGGAGCATTTTCTAGAGTAGAAGAAAAGGCACAAAAGCCAGCATTGGATGTATTTGAATCTGCGATGAACAATATTATGCCAATGCTTGAGTGTAAGGCAAGACGTATTGGCGGTGCTACGTATCAGGTTCCACTTGAGGTAAAACCGGATCGCCGTCAGACATTGGGACTTCGCTGGTTGGTGCTTTTTGCACGCAAGAGAGGCGAGAAGACCATGGAAGAAAGACTTGCAAATGAGATTCTGGATGCATCGAACAACACAGGTGCAGCAGTGAAAAGAAAAGAAGATATGCACAAAATGGCAGAGGCAAACAAGGCTTTCGCACACTACAGATTTTAATATTAATAATGTTATTATTATGCGTGAAAACTTTGGCTTTCGCACATTATTGTTTCTAGATTTTTAAGGAGGAAGAACTTTGGCTGGGAGAGAATATCCTTTAGAGAGAACCAGAAACATCGGTATCATGGCGCATATTGATGCTGGTAAGACTACTCTTACAGAGCGTATCTTATACTATACCGGTGTTAATTATAAGATTGGTGATACCCATGAGGGTACTGCAACCATGGACTGGATGGAGCAGGAGCAGGAAAGAGGTATCACAATTACATCAGCCGCTACGACATGTCACTGGACACATCAAGAGAATGCAAAACCACAAGACAATGCTTTGGAGCATCGTATTAATATTATTGATACTCCGGGCCATGTGGATTTTACAGTAGAAGTTGAGCGTTCCCTTCGTGTGTTGGACGGTGCTGTAGGTGTTTTCTGCGCAAAGGGTGGTGTGGAGCCACAGTCAGAAAATGTATGGCGTCAGGCTGATACCTACAATGTACCTAGAATGGCTTTTATCAATAAAATGGACATATTAGGAGCTAATTTCTACGGTGCAGTAGACCAGATTCGGACAAGATTAGGAAAAAATGCAATTATTCTTCAGGTGCCAATTGGTAAAGAAGATGAATTTAAAGGAATCATTGATCTGATGGAAAACAAGGCTTACACCTATAATGATGATAAGGGCGATGACATTACGATTACAGAGATTCCAGCAGATATGGCAGATGAAGCAGAACTCTATCGGTCAGAGATGATTGAGAAGATTTGCGAGTTAGATGATGATTTGACAATGATGTATCTTGAGGGTGAAGAACCTACAATAGAGCAGTTAAAAACAGCTTTGAGAAAGGGCACTTGTGCGTGTACAGCAGTTCCGGTTTGCTGTGGATCTGCATATAGAAATAAAGGGGTTCAAAAGCTTCTTGATGCAATTCTTGACTATATGCCGGCACCTACAGACATTCCTTCTATTAAAGGAACGGATTTGAGCGGCAATGAAGTTGAGCGTCACTCGTCAGATGATGAGCCATTTTCAGCACTTGCATTTAAGATTATGGCTGATCCATTTGTTGGTAAACTTGCATTTTTTAGAGTTTATTCAGGCACAATGAATTCAGGTTCCTATGTCTTAAATGCTACAAAAGATAAAAAGGAACGTGTGGGACGTATCTTGCAGATGCATGCCAATAAGAGACAAGAATTAGATAAAGTTTATTCTGGTGATATCGCAGCGGCAGTTGGATTTAAGTTTACGACAACTGGAGATACAATCTGTGATGATCAGCATCCAGTTATACTTGAGTCTATGGAATTTCCTGAACCAGTTATCGAGCTTGCGATTGAGCCAAAAACAAAGGCTGGGCAAGGAAAGATGGGTGAGGCACTTGCCAAGCTTGCAGAAGAAGATCCTACTTTCCGTGCGCATACCAATCAAGAAACAGGACAGACAATTATTGCAGGTATGGGTGAGCTTCATCTTGAGATTATTGTAGATAGACTTCTGCGTGAATTTAAGGTTGAGGCTAACGTTGGAGCACCTCAAGTTGCTTACAAGGAAGCAATTACAAAAGAGGTGGAGGTTGATTCCAAGTATGCAAAGCAGTCAGGTGGACGTGGTCAATATGGCCATTGTAAGGTTCGCTTTGCTCCGATGGATGCAAATGGTGAAGAACTTTTCAAATTTGAATCTTCTGTTGTTGGTGGTGCGATTCCTAAGGAATATATCCCAGCAGTTGGGGAAGGAATTGAGGAGGCAACACATGCAGGCATTCTTGGTGGATTCCCTGTAGTTGGCGTTTATGCAAATGTATATGATGGTTCTTATCACGAGGTAGACTCCTCTGAAATGGCATTCCATATTGCAGGTTCTCTTGCATTTAAGGAGGCAATGCAGAAGGCAGCACCAGTACTTCTTGAGCCAATTATGAAGGTTGAAGTAACAATGCCTGAAGAATATATGGGTGATGTGATTGGTGATATCAATTCTCGTCGCGGACGTATTGAGGGTATGGATGATCTCGGTGGTGGAAAGATTGTTAGAGGTTATGTGCCTCTTGCAGAAATGTTTGGCTATTCTACCGATTTGCGTTCTAAGACACAGGGACGTGGAAATTACTCAATGTTTTTTGAAAAGTATGAGCAAGTTCCAAAGCAGGTACAGGAGAAAGTACTTGCAGCAAAAGCAAAATAATAATATAAGGTATAAATAGTAACAGTTCAGGCAAGTCTGTGTAATTATTGCGCTGACGATATGTAAAATAGTGATTACAGGTATCCATCTTAGAATGAAAGGATTTCTAATAGCTGGATATGTAATAGGGCATTTGAACTGTTGCAATAAATAAAGGCTTTTCAGCAGTATTTTTTAAATAGTGCTTGAAAAATTCCTATATTTTGACTATAATGAGAATAGTTGGGTTAAGTTATAATTTATAGTAAGTTTTTTAAGGAGGACTTTTAGAATGGCAAAGGCTAAATTTGAAAGAAGTAAACCCCATTGCAACATTGGTACTATCGGACATGTTGACCATGGTAAAACAACATTGACAGCTGCGATTACAAAGGTATTGGCTGCTAGAGTTGCAGGTAACGTAGCTACAGATTTCGAGAATATTGATAAGGCTCCAGAAGAAAGAGAGCGTGGTATTACAATCAATACTGCACACGTTGAGTATGAGACAGAGAACAGACATTATGCACACGTTGACTGCCCGGGCCATGCTGACTATGTAAAGAACATGATTACAGGTGCTGCACAGATGGATGGTGCTATCCTTGTTGTTGCTGCAACGGATGGTGTAATGGCACAGACAAAGGAGCATATTCTTCTTTCTCGTCAGGTTGGTGTTCCTAAAATTGTTGTATTCTTGAACAAGTGCGATATGGTTGATGATCCAGAGTTGATCGAGCTTGTTGAGATGGAAGTAACAGAGCAGCTTGAGGAGTATGAGTTTACAGATTGCCCTATTGTTAAGGGTTCTGCATTAAAGGCTTTGGAAGATCCTAGCAGCGAGTGGGGTGATAAGATTATTGAGCTGATGAATACTGTTGATGAGCATATTCCTGAACCTGTACGTGATACAGATAAGCCATTCCTTATGCCAATCGAGGATATTTTTACTATTACAGGACGTGGTACTGTTGCAACGGGTCGTGTTGAGCGTGGTACACTTCATCTTAACGAGGAAGTTGAGATTGTTGGTATTAGTGAAGAAACAAAGAAGACAGTTTGTACAGGTATTGAAATGTTCAAAAAACTTCTTGACGAGGCTCGTGCTGGTGATAACATTGGTGCATTGCTTCGTGGTATTCAGAGAACAGAGATTCAGAGAGGACAGGTTCTCGCTAAGCCTGGTACAGTTACATGCCACAAGAAATTTACAGCACAGGTTTATGTATTGACAAAAGATGAAGGTGGACGTCATACACCGTTCTTCAATAACTATAGACCACAGTTCTATTTCAGAACAACAGACGTTACAGGTGTCTGCAATCTGCCAGATGGTACAGATATGTGTATGCCTGGTGATAACGTTGAGATGACAATTGAGCTGATTCATCCAATCGCTATGGAGCAGGGACTTACATTCGCTATCCGTGAGGGTGGTCGTACAGTAGGTTCTGGACGTGTGGCTACTATCATCGAGTAATTAGTAAAAAGCTATATTTTATGGGGCTTTCCGAGAAATCGGGAAGCCCTTTTTGAAACTTTGCAACAGTGAAAATGTGCAAAGCGGTGCCAAAACGGTGCCATAAAAAGAACTCCGATGAAATTTGGCACCGTTTTCATCGGAGTTTGTCTTTTTACCAACCTTTTATTTGCTTATTTGGACAGAGCCTATTTCATAGAATTCCAAAGTTTAGTGACCTTTTTATAGGTTACTGGTTTTCTAAGATGATGAGGTAATTCAATTCTATCTTCATCTTTAAGATAATAATATATAACAGACTTAATTTTCGGATTAGTGTTGATTAGTAAAAATAGGTGTTCATCATTTGCTGGTGCCAAACCTACGATTTCTAATTGACCACTAAGGAACTGTTAATAAATTAATCCTTACAATTGGGTTTGATTTTATAATTCC
>CAJUAE010000162.1 GCA_910583965.1 uncultured Lachnospiraceae bacterium | reverse complement strand
CTCCTATTTTTTCACATATAATCTTGTATTATTTGCCTAACACTGTTATAATCTATGCTGATGCATTTTAAAATATGTTTTGAATAAAGGAGTGATTTTGTTTTGGATACCCCCGGTGTCATACAACTTGTAATTCTTGTCGTACTTTTGGTTTTGTCTGCATTCTTTTCTTCTGCGGAGACTGCCCTCACCACTTTAAGTAATGTTAAGGTGCGTGCTATGGTGGATGAAAATCCTTCCAAAAGGGTTCTCAAACTGCAAAAAGTTCTTGACAGCAGAAGCAAACTAATCAGTGCAATTCTGATTGGAAACAATGTCGTCAATATCAGTGCTTCCTCCCTAATGACTTCTCTTGTCATTCGTCTTTGGGGAAATACTGCTGTCGGAATTGGTACTGGTGTTCTAACTTTACTTGTACTAATTTTTGGTGAAATTGTTCCTAAAACATGGGCAATGTGTAACAATGAAAAATTATCGCTCGCATACGCTGGTGTAATCTATCTTCTAATGCAGATATTGACCCCTGTCATTTTTATTATTGATAAAATTTCAGGATTATTTCTCAAATTTCTGCATATCGATTCCTCATCTCGCGTAATGATGACCGAGACAGAATTAAAAACCTATGTGGATGTAAGCCATGAAGATGGTGTTATTGAACAGGAGGAAAAGAAGCTAATTTACAATGTATTTGAATTTGGCGACTCTGTAGCGAAGGATATTATGATCCCCCGCATTGACATGACCACAATCGATGTCAATGCCTCCTACGAAGAATTACTAAGTTTGTTCCGAGAGTCCATGTACTCACGTATCCCTGTCTATGAAAATGAGATTGACAATATTATTGGAATTGTGATTGTAAAAGATTTTCTGTTGGTCGAGAACAGAGAGCACTTTAAAATCAGAGATATCCTACGTGAGGGATACTATACTTATGAATACAAAAAAACTGCTGATCTGTTGTTGGAAATGCGTCTTCTTACAACGAATGTTGCGTTGATTTTAAACGAATATGGCGCTACTGTCGGCATGATTACCGTAGAAGATCTTCTCGAGGAAATTGTGGGTGAAATTCGAGATGAATATGATGCTGACGAAGCAGAACTGTTGAAAAAAATTGCACAAAATACCTACGAAGTAGGAGGTAGTCTAAAGCTAGATGACATCAATGATGTTCTAGAAACCAAATTTGACTCAGAAGATTACGATTCGATTGGCGGAATTATGATTGAATTACTCGACCGCTTCCCAACAGAAGGCGAATCAGTTGTCACCGCAGATGGTATTACACTCACTGCAAAAAAAGTTGATAACAATCGTATTGAAACTGTTATAATTCTCCTTCCTGAATCTGACAATACATCAGAAAATAACTTTTATGTGTCTAACACAAATGAGACAGAAACACAAACTATAAGCGAGTAGAGCAGATTTATCTTGCTCTACTCACACCGGACACGGACAGATTTTGCTGCATAGTTCCTCGTCCGTGTACATAAAAACTTCCACTTGTGCAATTGTACAAGTGGAAGTTTTTTGTTCGTTTCTACATCTCAGCGTAAAACTTATAAGTGTTCATTAGCTCAGCAGGAATTTTTTGTGTCACCTTCTGTAATGCCTTAAGCTTAAGTTCAAATTCCTGTTTCTTTTTCTGTGCGTTTCGGAAACTTCGCGCCTGTGCCACTTCATAAGGCCTTTGCGCATTTAGTTTCATTCTAAGAGATTTCTCAAATGGGCAGTATGTAGCAAGAATCTCACGCGCTACTTTATTCATTTTCATAGAACCGTTTGCTTCATTTTTAATCCATGATTCATAGTCAATCAAAAACGTCTCTCTGGAGTTGTTTCTTGCCTTCTGGATTTGCAATTTCACCTTATCTCGCGCTTCTTCTGACAAATCCCGGTTCTTACGATAAAACTGGATATAGTCCATATATTCTGAAGTGAGGGATTTGATCTTGACATCGTTCCATGCCATACCCTGGATACAACGACACAATTCCCAGCGGAAACGCCCAAACAGTTTCACCATCAAATCATCAATATTAGAACTTGTCATAATTGGAAAACAGAATCGACCTGGTGTTCCTTTATTTTTTCCTCCAACCTCCTGCCACATAGATGCGTTTGTCCCAAACAGGGGAAACAGTATCACGTCTGGATACACATTTTTCATCACTGTTTCATTGAAAATTTTAAACTCCGTATTGGAGTATAGAACTTCTCTGTAAAACACAGAGTAATCTAATTTTGAAAAATGCAGCACGCTCTCATTAATCTTCTTTTTGGTTACAAGAATTTTATCAAGATATCCAAAAATTGCCTCCTTGTAGAGAATTGGCATATAGGAAGACGGCTGTCCATACAGAGTACGAGAATTGCTCATCTGCATATTCATTATCTCATATTCGACACGACAATCCATATTTTTGAGCAGCTCGTTTTGCTCCTTCTCTGTAATCTCACCCTGCTTTTTGCGCGTGCGCAGATTTTCCACATAGTCCTCATCAAACTCACTCTTAGATGGTTCTCGTTTTCCTTCATATATCAAGTCAAGCCACTCCATCATTGTGACAACCTGACATGGACCTTCATTCTCTTCTGGCTCAATCCCGCACAAAAATTGTAAATGCTCCTCATCCAGCAAGCGCTCATCCAGCATGCCATAATTCATAAACAATTCTACTGCTTTGGGCGGATCGAGCAATCTTTCTTTAATTTTACGGTAGCAACATAAATACAGCTTAAATACCAGTGATGTAATCGTCTTCTTTGCCTTCTTGACATCATCCTCCACAGAAATTCTATCTGGCACATTGACCAGATAATCTACATTCTTTTTGAGCGTCTCACCCTCTGTCTCATCAAATCCTGCAAACTTAAGAATCTGTTCCATGGAGCCCTTCAGTGATGCCACATCTCTTTGGATTTCCTCCTCCCGTTCTTCCTGCGATTTTATTTCTATGACAGGCACTTCTCCTGATACCAAATTATTTGCCTTCTCCTGGAACAATTCCTGATGAAATTCCGGCACATCCTGTGACTGAAGCTTTAACTCTTTGTGTTGAAAACCAATTTCATCTATAATACCATTCAGTAGCGTATATACTTCACCTGGAATATCCGCCTTTTCCTTTATCTCATATGCTTTTTCATAAATGTAATCAAACAGATTATTTTTGGAACGCAAACACAAAATATCCATCAAATTCTTAATATACTCTACCGCCTCGGAACATTCTTCCAGAAATACTGTCACAAGTTGCATAATCTCGTCAACCTGAAAACGTGCCATTGTCTCACTGTAAGAAAAGTACATTTTCGTCGCGTTCAATGGAATTTTAGCGCCCTCTTCGTAATATGTAATTTTGTGTTCATTGTCCTGCTGTGTCTCCTCATATAGTTGCAAGTCTTCAAGCTCATCCATGCCTGCTGCTGGAACCCCTGCCGCCGCACAGATTTCCTTGTAATCCTCATAACTTCTCTGTGCAAAGGAACACAATCTTGCTGCGCGCTCATTAAAGCTGGACTTAATTCGATAAAGTTCCACTGCTATCCGAAACTGGGAAGAAACCATAATTGCACGATAGTCGGCATTCCTGGCAATAATGTTCTGTATCGTCAGCTCTCCTTCCACAGGGAGTGCATAAATCACAGAATCTTCCAGTGCAGTATAAGTCGCACTATAAACTGGATTGTCCAGTAGATTTAATGCCAGATAGCTTCCATGCGGGCGAATCATTTTTACATTTTTTCTCTGCATGAGTACTTTCCCAGAGAGAACAATCCCAATCTGCTTCAGCTCATCGCCTTCCTGAAAAATTACCTCACCTTTTTTCACTGCATTTTTTCCATTTATTTTTAGCATTTGTTTCCCTCCATTTACTTTATTCCAAATCTACCTGTTGCGGTAAATCAGGGAAATTGTCATTCTCGCTGCATACACAGACAATATAGTTTTCTGACACGCGGTACTGTCTTATCTTGGCTCTTTGTTTTTGGTCAATATCACAGATAGATTTGTAGTCTGCGTCTGTCAAAAGCTGCCGGATACCACCGCCAATTCCCCTCCCACTCCACTTTACTGCACTCTCCTTCGCAGTCCACATGCTGTAAAACTCCTTTGTCTGTCTATCCATATCAGACTCCTGCAGCGCAAGAAGCCTATTGTACTCTTCCTCATAATAAAATCTCTTTGCCAAAGTCATTTTCCATGACTTCATCTCTTGAATATCTATCCCCACAGGCACTGTGTCCACTGCACACGCCACCCATTCTCCAGAGTGAGACAGATTGTAATGAAACGCAGGATACCCTTTTAAATATGGTTTTCCATAATCCCCCTCTACTACCTCTATCTGCTGCCATGCATTAGGTCCATAGCCCTCCTGCAAAAATGCATAGCGAAGCAAAAGTCCTGCAAAAATACAGCGCATTCGTTCTTTTCTATTCCGAAATCCTGAGACTTTCCGTGCCCTGTTGCTGTCAAGCATGGAGCACAACCGCATCTCTTTTGCTTCTTGTACCTCATACATGTGTGCTATGTATATCTTCAAAATTTGTTTCCCGCTTTCCTATTATGAAACACTACCCCGGCACTTTGCTGCCGGGGTAGGAAACAACAACATTATTTTGTATTTAATATTTGCCAAAATCAGAATCCAGCGAAATAATGCTTTCATTGTCAATATAATCACTGTCATCAGACGACACCGAACCAAAATCCGACTTTCCGCTTTTTCCTGCAAGAAGTTTATACCTGCCAACTGCATTCTGAAGCTGTCCTGCAAGACTCGAAAGCTCTGCACTTGCAGCCGCACACTGTTCTGATGTCGCTGAATTTGTCTGCACTACATCCGCAATTTGTGTAATACCAGCATTTACTTGTCCCACGGAACTTGCTTGATTTACAGAAGCCTCTGCAATGTTGCTGACAATCGTAGCAATATTTTCAACAGATAACAGAATTTCCTCGAGTGCCGTTGCTGTCTCTACTGCAAGTTTGGACCCAACCTCAACCTTCTTGATAGAATCTTCAATCATCACTGCCGAAT
This sequence comes from uncultured Lachnospiraceae bacterium, assembly GCA_910583965.1. GTDB lineage: Bacteria > Bacillota > Clostridia > Lachnospirales > Lachnospiraceae > COE1. The sequence continues at coordinate 492 of CAJUAE010000162.1, read as the reverse complement.
CCTTCGCTGCTTCTGCAGACTTATTTGCTAAACTTCTAACTTCATCTGCAACAACTGCAAACCCCTTTCCATGAATTCCTGCTCTTGCAGCCTCCACAGAAGCATTCAGCGCAAGAATATTCGTCTGGAACGAGATATCATCAATTACCTTCATAATCTTAGAAATGTTTTCTGAAGATTCATTGATATCTTGCATCGCCGCAATCATCTGCTTCATTTGCTCATTACCACGAATCGCACCATCCTTTGTATTCTGCACAAGTTCATTTGCTCTGTTTGCATCGTCTGCATTTACTTTTGCACCATTTGCAATCTCCTCGATTGAAACTGTAATTTCTTCAATCGCACTCGCCTGTTGTGTTGTACCCTGTGCCAAAGAGTTACTTGCACTAGCAACTTCATTTGCACCCGATGTCATTCTGGCAGCAGCATCTCGGATTGTCGATAAATTTCTGTTATTATCACGAAGCATCTTCACAATTGCTATACCAA
>CAJUAE010000161.1 GCA_910583965.1 uncultured Lachnospiraceae bacterium | reverse complement strand
GTAATATTGGTGAGGAGAATAAACAAAAATAGAGATAGAAAATTACAGACTGGAAAAGTCCAAATAATTTATTGAAATACGTAAAGAATTACAGTATGATAAAGACATCAGGAAAGGAGTGGTTGGATGACACAGCTCAAGGAAAGGGCAGTTGAAATGATTCAGCGTATGCCAGAGGAAAAAATGTTCTATGTGATGAATATCCTTCAAAATCTGGAAGGAATGGCGGTTGATAAAAATACTGATAAAGAGCAGGCGATAGCTGCATTTGAGGATATTATGAGGTACAGGGGGCGGCTTCCTGCAGATTTTGATGCTGACAGGGAACTGGCAGAGGCAAGGGAGGAAAAGTATGGTCATATTGGTTGATACAAATATTCTTATGGATGTTATTGCTGACCGTAAACCTTATGCCGAATATGGAAAAGAGATACTGGAAATGTGTGCGAAAAGACAAGTCACAGGAGTTATGGCGGCACACAGTATCCCCAATTTATTTTATATACTCAGAAAAGATTTCAGCCAGGAAGAAAGGCGGGCACTATTAAGAAATTTATGCAGGATATTCCGCATCTCCGATCTGAATGCGAAGAAAATACTGGCTGCACTGGACAATGATGAATTTTTGGATTTTGAAGATTGTTTACAGGAGGAATGCGCAGTGGAAGAATCAGCCGATTTTATTGTGACAAGAAATCCAGATGATTTTATGAAATCCAGAGTGAAAGTGCTTCAGCCAGACGAATTTTTAAGGATTGCGAAATCTACAGACATGTAATGTTTTTAATTAGCTAAATTCTTTATCAGTAATAATGCGTGTGAACTTTAATATAGATAATAATAAAACCCGTTATGGTGAAATGAAAAAGGACATAGTGTATTTACTTTTGATAATATGTACAGCAATATTGCTCACAGAAATGAGTGGCACAAAAAGGGGACAGAGCATACCGACGTTCAATATCAATGCACAGACAGAACAGGAGATTAAGGATGAGATAATTATTGTAGCATTTATACGGGATATTGAAAAAGCAGTTCAACATTTTTATACACAGAATTTATCAAAAAATGTAATAGTTTATGATTATGAAACGTCGATTATCAGTGCAGAAAAGTTAGATGGTGGATTGATTCAAATTAAATTTGGTGTTGTACCACAGGAAGGAGCACATGATCCAGTAGGATTTGACGTTATGACTTATACGATTGATTCAGGTGGAACGAAGCAAATGACAAACTACCAGCATGTAAAAACTTATCATGAAAATAAATAGTTTTACATGGTTGGAAATTGATTTTTTAAGTCAAATAGAGGTATATGACTCTGCCAGAACTGTTGAATGAAAAACTGCCTGTCTGTTGATACTACATTGCAGGAAGTATGGATGGTACAAGCCGAAAAAGGTATGTATCATGATATATTAAATACAATAGAAGTATCCAGAAAAGCGGTATTAAGGGGATTTTGCGATGCAGCCTGATTCATGGAAAGGAGAACAACTGTGTGCGGCAGATATCATGTAGATGAGGAAACGGTAAAAGAGATTGAAAAGATTATCCATCTGGCGGATGAGAATGTAAGGAAAAGAGCTTCCATAAATTTTCAGATGCAGGCAAGAGATCTCCACCCGACAGAAACAGCGCCAGTTTTGACGGCATCAGATTCAGGGCTGGAATGCAACCTGAAACGGTGGGAGCTTCCGGGTTTTCAGGGAAAACAAGTCCTATTTAATGCCAGAAGTGAATCCGCATTGGAGAAAAAATCTTTCAGGGAAAGCATGGAACACAGGCGTATCGTGATACTAGCGGTATGGTTCTACGAATGGAACCGCAATAAGGAAAAGAATACTTTTTACCGAAAAGGAAAGCCAATACTCTTTATGGCAGGAATCTATAATCATTATGAAGCTGGAGACTGCTTCATAATCCTGACGACACAGGCGAATGTTTCCGTGAAACCCATACATGACCGAATGCCGCTTGTACTGGAAGAGAACAAAATTATTCCATGGATATTTGACCAACAGAAAACTATGGAATATTTTCGGAAAGTACCATTCCTGTTGGAGAGGAAGGCAGAGTATGAACAGTTGAGTCTGTTGTGATGGGATAAACGGTGATGTATATTTGTCAGAAACAAAATTGAAGCAAGTGAAGAAGTTGGTACAAAAAACTGGGCGTTTGATCATGAAGATAAATAAAAGTTTGATATTTTGACGAATGTGGAAGTCAGGTTAGATGCTCCTTGGAGCGTTCAACCGCACAGGTGGAAAGAATTTGTATAAATCCGATTGCTTTAGAAATGCTTCTAAGATATTATATAAATAAGTCATATATCTGTTGGAAGATGGCTATGTCTAGTAAAAAGGGAGGAAGGTCTGTGGATACAGAACTTAAAAATGCAGTCAGAGCAACAGATACGAAAGCACAGTACGATACAAGTGCAAAGCGTCTGTTAGGACAAAAAAGCGTATTGGCACATATACTGGTAAAGACAGTGGATGAGTTTAAGGCAATGAATCCCAAAGATGTTGTTTCATATATTGAAGGAACACCATATATAAGCGCAGTACCTGTAGAACCGGGACTTACGAATATTGCCACTGAAAAGAGTGGCCAGAGAGTTGTCAGCTTCAATACAGAAAATGCCGAAGTGAATGAAGGTCTGGTAAGATTTGATATTATCTTTTATGTGCGAATGAAAGACGGACTTGCGCAGATCATCGTAAATGTTGAAGCACAGAAAGATGAGCCGGCAGAATACCAGATCTTAAACAGAGCAATCTTTTATGTGAGTCGGTTAATTTCCTCGCAGAAAGAACGTGACTTTGAAAATTCCAGTTACGATGACATTAAACGTGTATACTCCATATGGGTATGTATGAATATGACAGAGAATACCATGAGCCATATTCATCTTACCAAGGAAGATGTAGTTGGTTCGTATGAGTGGAAAGGCAAGCTGGATTTATTGAATATTATCATGATAAGTTTGGCGAAAGAACTTCCAAAACATGGTGAACTGTACGAACTGCATCGCTTGTTGGGTGCGTTGCTGTCGCAGGATCTTACTATTGATCAAAAATTAGATATAATTGGCAATGAATACGATATTCCTATTGAGGATAACCTGAGAAAGGATGTGAGTGATATGTGTAACTTGAGTCAAGGAATTGAGGATAAAGGTATTGCAATTGGGGAGGCGAGAATTATTATTAGTATGTATAATAATGGCTTTACAGCAGAGCAGATAGCAGCAGCTACAGATAAGGATATAAAAGATATCGAAATTATTATTAGAGGGAAGGAATTAGCAACAGTATAATTAGAGGACAAATATTAAAGAAATCTTTCAAATAAAGAAGTTTGAGAGATTTCTTTTATTTGGAAAATGGTTGCTAAATAGTTTTTTCTAATCAGAAAGTGGTGTGTCTATAGAGATTAATGGAAACAGAATAAAATTATAGAGTTTTGCAAAAAGGATTTTGCAATGGTAATTAATAATTTAAATTAATTTGATTGTAAAAATAGGAGAGATTTCAAGTGGATGAAGAAGATCTGACAAAGGAATTATTTCCATTTAAAAAGCCATTGACATCACGTTATAGGAAAAAGTATGTAGAGTTCCTTGCAGTAGGTATTTTACAATATTGCTATGATGGAACATATGAAGGTTATGATGTATATGATGCCCCAGATATCAGAGATAAAACTAAAACAGTTGGAATAGAAGTTACAGAGGCTATTACTATTGAGCAGGCACAAATTGTTTGAAACCATATTGAATGCCAAATGATGAAATAGAAGATGGATGATGGGCAAGAACGTAAATCCGAATAAAGTACATAAAAAAATAATGTAAAAATGATTGTTTTAATAAATTAATAAAAACAAGTAAGAAAAAAATAGTTACATATATTAAAAGTATTGGAAACATATTGTCTATACAATTGACAGATAAAATAGTAGCTTGAAACTATAGGCATTGATTTAGAAAAAAGTATACTCTAAAGATATTGAAGTATAAAGGGGATTAAATATGATTATATGGATAGATGGTACTTATGGTGTAGGGAAAACGACAGTAGCATCTGAGTTAATGGAAAGGTTTTCTAATAGTGAAGCCGAGTTTCTACAATCAGATCGTTATAGACAAGAAATGTGGGATGAAATGGTAGCGGAATCAAAGCGAACCAATTGTATGCCCGATTTTGGTGGCTTTTGTCCTCAAAATAATATTAAGTTTTTAGAAAAAATGAAAGGAATCATAAAAGAAAGAGCATCAATATCAGCAAAATATGTGATATTTGATATGGCAGTTACAATGATAGAATGCAAGGAAAAATTGTTTGATCCATTGTTAAGTGATGGAAATGATATAATACATATCATTCTTATAGCTGATGAGGAAATAATAAAGTCCAGAATTGAAAATGACAATAATAGAGATAAGGTCTTTGCCCTGAACAACTTGAAAAATAATTTAATATTTTTGAACAGTAATTTCAATGATGCAATAAGAATTAAAACAAATAACAGAAGTGTAGGTGATATTGTAGATGAAATAATTGGTATTATAAATTCTCAATAGAATAAAATGGCTGAACTGAAAGATGCGAAAGTTGATGGTAAATGCAGAGTAGATATTGAATGTCATAGTAAAATATAGAGATAGAAATTGATACATGTGATTAATATTGAGAACTTTATCGTTTTCAACATTCGTGAGCATTTGCAGGATGGTGAGATCGGAGAGACAGAATTAAACCAGCTGCTCTCTGATTTTTCCTGCCCAATAAATCTTGATGTGGAAAGGTTTTTGAAACGTAGTACAATAGAATTTACAAAAAAGAACCAGTCTGTTACATACAATGTATTTTCTAATAATGCGGTTAAGGTAGGCTATTTCTCCATTACTATAAAACCAATTACTGTTAGTGCGGATAATTTTAGCAATATAATGAAACGCAAAAATGCAAGAGTAAGTGAATGGAATGAAGAAACACAAATGTTTGGCTTATCTGCATATCTGATTACATAACTGGGTAAGAATTTTACAGATAATATCAAGCTGAAAATTTCAGGGCAGCAGCTTTTGGAAGTTGCAATGACAAAAGTTCATGAGCTCCAATATCTGGCAGGAGGTATGGTAGTTTTTCTTGAGGCAGAAAAGCATAAAAAGTTATTGGAATTTTATGATTCAGTAAATGGATTTAAGACATTTGAAACTAGGGAGGCTGTGTCCAGTGAAAATAAGTAGCATACATTAATCCAAATGTTAAAAATAATATAAAGTTTTAGATGAGGAAGTAGATTTATTTTGTATATTATCAAAATATTTATAAATGTAAAATAGTAATACAGTAAGCAAAATAGCTGGAAAAATGCCTCCAAGTCAAACGGGATTTGGGGGTTTTCTTCTGCCCATTTTTATTTCGGAAAAGTCTATCCGAAAAAGAAATTCTATGTTATTGCTTTCTCAAAACATAAAAATAGAACGATGTATTTTGATTTTGGGCATAAACATTGAGCCTGACGATTTGGCAGACTTAAGAAAAAGTATTAACAGGCTGGATGTTTATTGTGCTGCT
>CAJUAE010000160.1 GCA_910583965.1 uncultured Lachnospiraceae bacterium | reverse complement strand
AAATTATTTTGAATTTCGAGCAATAAGAGGTATGAATAATGCAGTGCGCAGAGATATCGCTGCCACAATGGCGCGCAAAGATTACAAAGAATTGCACAATCTGGATATGGGGGCATATATATCCCAGTTTTCCAATAATATTGAAAGAATTGAGAGTCTTGCATGGAATCCCTTCTTTGCAGGTGTTGATTATATAAGTAAAATTATTTTGAGTGTTATTGCAATTGCTTCTATTCATTGGTCTCTACTAATTGTTGCTGGTATTAATACGCTGTTTATGGTTTTAGCACCTAAAATATTTAATAGAAAAATAGTATCCCTTGCCAACACTTGCGCTGTAGAACAGGCAGCAGGTATGAGCAGCGTTAAAGATGTGTTGGAAGGTTTTGATGTGTTGAGTTTATTTGGCAAAAAGGAACAATTTATTAACGGTATCAGAACAGGGAGCGATGCGATTGAAAAACCCAAATTTAGATTGAACTATATAAGAAGCTTCTCCGCTTGTGGCATTCAATGTGTAAATATATCCTGTCAATTACTGGTGCATGTATGGGCGGGGCTACTTGTACTTGGTGAAAATATTATTCCTGGTGCGATGACAGGGACAAATAGTATTATTGGAAAGTTGAGCAATGCCCTTGGAAATCTTGCCACATGCAAATTATCTATTGTTGCATCGAAACCTTATTTTGAAAATATAACAGAACATAGTTATCAACAATTAGTATGCAATACTGCTATTGATTCTCAAGTGGATTTCATTTTGCCTATTAAAATGACAAATGTCTCATTTCACTATGGAGAAAAACAAGTGCTGCACAATGTATCATTGGATGCGCAGAAAGGCGACAAGTATGCCCTGATTGGTCCATCTGGATGTGGCAAGTCAACACTGCTTAAAATTCTTCTTGGATGGCTTCCAGATTATAGTGGAACTATCTTATTTGGCAGTAAGGACGCAAAAGAATTAAATATAGAACAAATACAACAGCAAATTAGTTATATTGAACAGGATGTGTATCTTTTTAATACTACAATTCGAGACAACATCACTCTTGGAGATGACTTCACAGATGCACAGCTTGCCGAAGCAGTCAAAAACAGTGCACTTTCTGTTGATTTAGAGTATATGTCTGAAGGGCTAGATACGATGGTTGGCGAAAATGGTAGTTCTCTCTCAGGAGGTCAGAAACAGCGTGTTGCTATAGCAAGAGCTCTAATTCATGGGTGCCAGCTTCTTCTAGTAGATGAAGAAACCAGCGCTTTAGACCAGACGAATGCCGATATTGTGGAGGAACACTTACTTGCCAATCCTGACCTTACAGCTTGTTTATCCAAATCTGTTAGTTCTCTTTCTATATCACAGAAACGTGCAATTTCTTCTTGTAGTATAAGGATTTGATATTCTCTTTCAATATCTTCTGCACTGTTTTCATAAATATTACTCTGAAAAGCAAAGTAGTATCTGCTGTCTGATACGCCAAGTCTTTGCAAAAGTGCATCTGCTGTAGAACGTGATGGTGGTTGTTTGCCATTTTCGATTCTGGAAATTGTAAAAGCTTCGCAGATGCCTTCACACAGTTCTTCCTGTGTCAATCCCATTTCAATTCGTTTTCTTCTAACTACTTCACCTACTAAAAGTTCTTGCATAGTGTTTCCTTATGGACCGTTTTTAGCGTTAATAATAAAAGAGGAGAATTTTGAAGATTGTCAGAATTTCCATTTTTGTTATACTGACTGCATTTCCTCTTGTTCTTGCAATTTCAATATAGTTTCTCTTGACAGTCTAGAATATTTCATAATTTTCTCTATTGGCTCATTATCTTTTATCATTTCTCTGGCTGTATCCATTCTTTCATCCTGTTGTGTCTCCTGTACAGCTTCTTGTACAGCTTCCTGTACAGCTTCTTGTACAGCTTCTTGTACTTCGCTTCTAACATAGGAACGCATAATTTCTTCTTCATCATATAATGTCATCATAATATCCACTACCTCTCTTTCCCTGTTTTCCAAATACTCTTTCAACACATTTTTATTCTTACAGATACGGATTGTTTCTAAAATAGCCTCTCTGGTTCTTCCATGTAAAGCCATCTGTTCATTACATACTTTTGTGAATGTTACATACTGATTGATAATATTGCCTTTTTTACCATCATATATCATTTTTACCTTTACTTCAATACAGCATTTCTTGCCACCAAAAAATTCCTTTGACAGTGAAATCTGAGATGGTTTTGCTGTTCTTTCACCTGTATATATAACATACAGTTCTGGGACTGGCATATTCACACTTTTACTTTTGTATAAGTTCTGATTGGTACGCTCAAAGTAATCAATCCATGACTGCACCAGATACATTAATACTCTGATTATAATATTCATTGTCCATGTTGACTGGCATTCAACCATTATTATATATTTATTACCAACAGCAAACCCCAGATCGTTATAGATGCTGTCTGTCAAAATATTTTTAATAGTAATATTCGACAAATCATTTTCTGTTACACCTATATCTTCTGGATGGAGTGCCTTATAAAGCTGAAGCAAATATTTTTTATCCTGAAATAAATTTGTAAAAACACTGTCCTTTATTGTACGTTTCATTATTTTATCTTTTAAAATTTTATCCTTATTTTCTGTCAATAGTTTCATTTCCTTTCAGATTTAAATTGTTTTTTATCATCATATTATTTCGATACTACTGTATTGATTTGCTGTGGAGATAGATGCTATATCAAGAACTGTGGTTTGTTCTAATGAAAAATGAAATTTAGAATGCCCTTTCTTGTATGATGTCTGTTTTTAGCATACCTTAAAAACTGCTTTCTCAGCTTGTTTTCTATGTATTAATGATACTATGGCTACAAAACTTCTTTGCCTGTTTATAGAAAAGGCAGAGACTTAAGTAGTCCCTGCCATCTGTTAACTCGCTCACTTAAGGGCTGTGTATTACCTACTGTATTTAGTATACACTATTTCTGATTAATTACAACTTAATTTTATAAAATAGTACAAGCGTAGAATTTTTAGTAGATCATCTGTTAAAATGAAAATGAAAATTCCTTATTGTTACATGAAATAGATGGTTTAAATTTTTAGGGATTGGCTTTTTGCCTGTCTCTTGCTTTTTCTCTCTTTCGACTGGGTTCTATAATAGCTGCAACCTGTTATCTATGTAGTTTCGAAACGGCTTCTCTGCCATAAAAAGTAATGGCTTTTGAGATATTGATTTGGAATGTGTAATTGGAATAATCTTGCAATTTAAAGATAGTGGCGTTATTATATTTGTAAAGATAAGTAAATAGAAATTGTACCGCTTTGCGGCTGTGGCTGGCGCGATATTCACGGCAAATTTCATTGACTGTGAGTATAATACTCGTGGATATAATATTTTAGCAGAGGGACTAAGACAGATAGCATAAAATACAAATAGAGCAGGGACTGCCCGAATTAACATCTGTAGAAATAATAGGCAAGTCGGGTATATCCGGCTTTGAGGTCGATGAAGTAGGAAGCCCAGTGGCTTTAGATAATGGGTAGTTCACTAGTGTTTCATTAAAAAGTAGAGGAAATTGAATGAAACGAGGAAAATTAAGACATATTGTAGTGGATGGGAAAGCATTTTTGTGGAATTATTTTTATGACGATATGGAAGTAGAGGAAATTGAATGAAACGAGGAAAATTAAGACATATTGTAGTGGATGGGAAGGCATTTCGATGGAATTATTTTTATAATGATATGGATTTTGTAAATTATCCTTATTCTTACTATTTGTTTGTGCCAGAAGAAAACCAGCGGTTAAAAGTCAGGGTATATTTTACCAAGTATGAGCCACAAATGAATTTAGATGTTTATACTTATGAAGGGACAGTTTGCCAATACCAAGGAGAACAGACTGTCATGAATCTATGTAGACCTTTTTTTGCAGCGCAGGTGATAAGGTATGTTTTTGAAAATTGCTGCGAGGAAACAGATACTGGCGAATTAGAAATTAGAGATGGAGAAGCGATTTTGGAAAGTTTGGGATATTCGGATTTTTATGAAGATATTTGGGTAAAAGGTTTGGATAATAGGATACAGTTTATCTAGGACTTTGCACTATGCTGCAAATTAGGGTTTATCAAGCCACGTAAGAACACATGGAGGTTGAAGTGTAAGTGCATCAAGCCATCGTGAAACGATTGTGCATGGCTTGATGCCTGTAACAGGAAGCTGAAGACTGAACTGTTACGGATAATAGAATTATAATTTTGCGTTTTTCATTTCTATTTGAGCCGTCAAAAGGCGGCATGGGGGATTATTATGATACAACTTATAAAAGGAGATATTACGAAAATAGATAATGTGGATGCGATTGTCAACGCAGCAAATAGCAGTTTACTTGGCGGTGGAGGTGTTGATGGGGCGATACATAGAGCAGCAGGACCCGAATTATTGTTTGAGTGTCGTTTGCTTGGCGGTTGTAAGACAGGACAGGCAAAGATAACAAAGGCATATCGACTTTCTTGTCAATATATTATTCACACGGTTGGACCTGTATGGAATGGAGGAAGCCATAATGAGGATGAACTGCTTGCCAATTGCTATCGCAATTCGCTTCAATTGGCAGCAGAACATAAGATTAGAAAGATTGCATTTCCTTCTATATCGACAGGAATTTATGCATTTCCAGTGGAACGAGCAGCAAAGATTGCAGTAAGAACTGTTCAACAATATTTAAAGGAGAATCCAGATATGTTTGATATTGTTTTGTGGGTGTTGTTTGATGATAGAACCGAGGCTGCTTATCGGGAGACAATAGAGACATTGAAAAGAGAAGTGTGATAAGATGAAAATTGATAGACAAAGAGCGTTAAATGCATTTCAGGAATACACAGCATATTATGACAAGTCGGATGAAAAGATAAAATTGAAGATTAACCACTCTTATAGAGTGTGTGGACTTTGCCAACAGATTGCAGTACAGTCAGGGTTTGATGAAAACGAAGTAGAACTAGCGTGGTTGATGGGACTATTACATGACATCGGACGCTTTGAACAGCTAAGAAGGTATGGTACATTTATCGATGCACAATCCATAGACCACGCGGAACTTGGCGCTGATATTTTATTTAAAGAGGGGAAAATTAGGGATTATATTGAGGATGACGCAGAGAATGAACTGCTTGAAAAGACAATGCATATAGTGTGCCTACGCAGTATACAACACGAGAGAAAAAATTTGCGGATTTGCTGCGCGATGCGGATAAAATTGATATTTTGAAGGTTAATATTATTGTTCCATTTGAGGAAATTTACAATGTGACTACTTATGACTTAAAACACTGTAAAGTGACAGAGGAAGTGATGCAGGCGTTTTTTGAAGAACATGCAGTACTTCGGAACTTGAAAAAAACACCTGTTGATTATTTGGTCGGGCATATTTCACTTGTGTATGAATTGGTTTATCCGATTAGCCGTAAGCTTGTGTATAAGCAGGGATATCTGGACAAACTGATGAATTTTCAATCAGAGCTTTCAGAAACAAATGCGCAGTTTGCGAAAATTCAGGAGAAAATGACAACATATATGGAGTTAGCGTGAAATTAAAATTTCACACCTCCTGATTTGTATGCCCGCAAAAGC
>CAJUAE010000159.1 GCA_910583965.1 uncultured Lachnospiraceae bacterium | reverse complement strand
TAATTATAGAAGATGACAGAGTTTTAAATCTTGGAATGCAGGAATGTTTGAAAGAATTTGGATATAAGGTTATGGGGGCACAGACAGGGGAAACAGCTATTAAGATTGTAAGTGAAGAGTGTATAGATTTAGCTGTTTTGGATGTAAATTTGCCTGATATGGACGGATTTCAGATTTGTAAGAAAATAAAAAATATACGTGATGTGCCAATTGTTTTTCTGACAGTGAGGGATGAAGAACAGGATATTGTTGCTGGGTTTGATATGGGGGCAGAAGATTATATTACAAAACCATTTAATATTACTGTATTACAAAAGAAGATTGCAGTAATTTTAAAGCGTTGTAAAACTCAAAATGCGAATCAATATATTATTAATAAACTGAGTGTGGATTTTGATAAAAAGAAGGCTGTACAAAATAATGAAATAATCAACTTTACACCTACGGAGTATAAAATATTGGAATTGTTGATTCTTAATAGAGGCCATGTGCTTGTAAAGGAAAATCTGATACAGGAATTGTGGGATAATAGTGGAAACTGGGTGGACGAACATACTTTAGCTGTAAACATTAGTAGAATTCGCGGAAAAATAGAGGAACCAGAACGAAAGTTGTTAAAAACAGTATTTGGAATAGGCTATATGTGGGGTGATAATCTGGATGAAGAATTATAATATAAAAGAATTCAGTTTTATAAAAACACCAATTGTAATAGAATTTACATGCATTGTCATATTAGTGTATTTATTCATGAGTAAACACAATGACTATCTGGGAGTAGCTGTATGCCTTTTGGTGTTGATACAGCAAATATATTTGATTTATAGAGGTATGATATTTTTTTATGAATTTGTGAATGATATAGAAGAAACAATGAAACTGGTTCAGCGTGATTCAAAATTAGATGTCAAAAAAAGTTTGCAGGATACAATTTATTCAAAGTTGTATGCGAATCTATTGCAAATTCAGGAAAGTAAAAAAGTATATATGGAGAACCAGAAAAAAGAATTAGGAGTGATTCATCAGTTAATATCAGATATATCACATCAGGTAAAAACGCCGATTACTACGGCAAAAACATATGGACAAATGATATTAAAATGTGATAAAGAAAGTTTCGATCTAAAGAAGGTACTCGGATATATATCCATTATAACAGCACAGATAGATAAATTGGATTTTCTGATGCATTCTCTCATTAAAATATCCAGGCTGGAAACAAATATAGTGAATTTGCAGCCACAAATATGTAATGTTGAAAATCTATTAGCAGAATCCTATGTGGGTGTTTTGCATAATGCAGAAAAGAAGAATATTCATGTCTATGCAAACTATAAAGGAGAACATGAAGTTTTTGTAGATTATAAATGGACTATAGAGGCAGTTTTTAATATCATTGATAATGCGGTCAAGTATACAGAACAGGATGGAAACATTAAAATTGAAATTGTTGCAAGTGATAATTTTGAAATTATCAGTATTGCAGATGATGGAAGCGGCATTGAGGAAGATAAGATACCACTTATTTTTAAACGATTTTATAGAGAGGAAAAATCAAAACAAATTGAAGGGGTAGGTTTGGGATTGAGTTTAAGTAAAGAAATCATTGAAAAAGAGCATGGATATATCAGAGTAAAGTCAATATTACATCAGGGAACAACATTCTATATATATCTACCTAGAGGGGAAAAAGAAAGTGAGCATAACGGATAGGACTGGCGATTGTCAGTCTTTTTATTATGTCGTTTCTCTATTCGATTTTTGTGAATGTTACAAAATTGTGATAAAAAAGTTTGATTTTTGAGAGTAGAATGAAACATGTGCAGTATATAATAGCATATAAAGTTGCTGATGAAGTTATACGAGGAGGGCATAATGGAAATATTAAGGGCTATAAATATTAAAAAATATTATGGAGAAGAACCAAATATCACAAAAGCTTTGAATGGGGTAAGCATGAATGTTGATAAAGGGGAATTTGTTTCCATTATAGGAGCTTCTGGCAGTGGAAAGTCAACACTGCTTCATATTTTGGGAGGATTAGATAGTCCTTCATCGGGGGAAGTATCCGTGAGGGGGATTCGATTAACAGATTTAAAGGAGCACGAATTAGTGACTTTTCGACGCAGAAATATAGGATTTATTTTTCAGGATTATAATTTGGTATCTAATTTGTGCGTTTACGATAATATTGTTTTACCAATACAGTTGGATGACAGTAGAGTAGATGATAAATATGTAAAAGATATATGCCAAATGCTGCATATGGAAGATCAATTGGAAAAATCACCGAAAAAACTCTCAGGTGGACAGAAACAGCGTGTGGCAATTGCAAGAGCATTAGCAATTAGACCAGCAATTATTTTGGCTGATGAACCAACAGGAAGTTTGGACAGCAAGAACCGATGGGATGTGTTTGGTCTGTTGAAAAGGGCAAGTAAAGAATATGAACAAACAATAGTTATGATAACACACGATCAGGAATTAGCTATGAATACAGATAAGATGTATCGGATTGAAGATGGACAGATTGTTAAGGAGGGATAGTTTGAAAAAGGCAAGCAAAGAAGCACTGAAAAAAATAGCCAAAGCAAATATCGAAAATAATAAGATAAGAAATATAGCATTAACTACATCTGTCATCGCTGTTTCCATCATGTTGATTATCGTTTTGGGAGTTGGAACAAGCTATGTCAAAAATTTCTCAGAGATGAATACAAGGTTGAAAGGTACAAATGCGCAGGGATTTGTATGGGATATTTCTCCTGATAAAGGCAGACGCTTGCAGGAAATAAAAGAAATTGAAAATATAGGGAAACAATATTTTGTAGGAACAATTGAAAGCGGCAGGGAACAGGAACGTGTATCATTGACAGCTTATGATATAAATGAGTGGAATAATAACATATTGCCGACGATAACTAATTTTACCGGTGTATTTCCGACTAAGGAAAACGAAATATTGTTATCCGAAACAACAATAGAAACATTTCGATTAGGTGGAATAAAAATAGGTGATAAGCTGACATTAAATGTTAAAATTTGTGATGGAAGTATACAGAAAGAATTTACAGTAGTTGGCACATATAAAGATTTTGTGAAATCCAGCCTTAGAAACATTAAAAGTATAAGCGGGAATGTTTTGGCAGCAAGTCTAGAAGCAGAAAATTATACAATGTACCCTACCTGTAATTGTATTGTATCAGAACAATTGGCGAATAAATTGGTATCTAAAGATCATATCTATTATACATTTCAAATAAAGGAGGCAAAAGGTATTGATGAAATCATCATATCAGAATTAGGTTTGCAGGATAAAGGTCAGGTTATGCTTGTTGATGCTGAAGGTGGAACAAGTCAGTATGTAGGCTTCTTTCTGGCAGTATTGATCTGCTTGGTAATTAGCCTGTGCAGTTATTTGTGTATCTATAATATTATGAATATTTCATTCGTAAATGATGTTCATTTTTGGGGAAATATTAAAACGATAGGTACAGATAATAAACAACTAAAATATATTGCGAATTATGAAACAAATTATTTTGTACTGCGTGGATTGCCCATTGGTTTATTGATTGGTGCATTTGTGGCAGCAAAGTTCGTTCCATTTATACTTAGAACAGCTGTTGGAAGTGGTGGGTATGCTGATATTATGCCTATGAAAATGTGGCACAGCGGTTGGCTTTTCTGCCTGACAATGGGCTTTTGCTACTTTACTGTATGGATTAGTTTTAGGAAATCTATCAGATTTTTAACTCGAATTTCACCTGTTGAAGCGATACACTTCAATAGTGAGATGGATACAAATAAGGGAAAACAAAAAGAACAACATAGATGTAATGGAAAACTATACAAAATGGCATGGCATAATATTATAATTGAAAGAAAAAAGTTTTTGGTGGTAGTTACAACGTTATTTTTAGGATTTTTTGTATTTTTGTTATCCTATACAATGTTTTCCTCACCCAATTGGGATTTATATTTAGATACTGAAGCACCTGATGATTTTAGTATCAGGGATAGTAATGTGACAGATTCTTTACTAGCTGGGGAACAGGGAATCCAATACCTGACAGAAGATATATATTATCATTTAGAGCAGATGCAGGGAATAACCAGTATTGAAAAAACATATGTCCAGCCTGTAACTGTAAAGTATTCTGATAAACTGCAAGAGTATTCTTTAAATACAGAAGATTTGTTTGGAACTGCATTGGGAATTTCTAGCGAAGTTATTCAACAATATGCGTTGGCAAACGGAGCGGTATATTCAGTAGATGACATCAATGATTTTATGAAAGGTAGTGCAGTATATATTAGTGCTGTTGATAACGGAAGTTGTCCTGATTTGACAGGGAATGTAATACAAATATACAGTGGTGAAAGTACGATTCAGACATACACAATTGCTGGAACAATACAGCCTGATTCAAAGCTGGATATAAGAGAGCTTGGTTCAATTACAAATACAAACTATACAGATCAGGAAAAAATCAGGGTTTTTATGAGCGAAGCTGGTATAAAGAAATTAATTAAAGAACCATGTATTTATTATATACAAATGAATGCAGATAAGGATTTGGAACCTTATTTAAAAGAAGAAATTCGGCAGATGATAGACGAAAATAAAGTACAGACTATCAATAGAAGCGATTTACTGCCAACATTTCAACCAGTAGCACAATCTGTAGTCGTTATTGGCGCGATATTTTCTGGAATTTTGTTGATTGTAGGATTGATGAATTTTATCAACTCACTATGTACCAGTATATACGCAAGGCAAAAGGAATTGGCAGTGCTGTCAAGTATAGGGATGTCAAAACAGCAGATGATTCGGTTGTTGAGTCTTGAAGGCGGGTATTATGCGATTATAACATTCGTGTCGTTAAGTACGATAGGAATAGGGCTGATTTATTTGCTGATGCAGGCTGTAAAATCACAAATGTATTATCTGGAGTTCAAATTTCCGACAGGTATTTTAGCGTTACTTTTCACATTATTATTTGTTGTTTGTATTATAACTCCATTATTGGCATATAAGAGCATAAATAAAAAGAGTATTGTTGAGAGGTTAAAAAATAGTGAGGAGTAAAATGAGGAGAATATATGTTTATTTAAATATATATTGTGAGAAGAAATCTCAAATATTCAAAGGAAAGAGGTGAATAAGATGTTGGAAGTATTAAAGAACGAAGAATTTAATATGGAAGAGCAGGCTGTAGAAGGATATGACTGTCTGAATGATTGCGGAAGCGGGGGTTGCGCAATCTTTACAGGTTTGTTTTAATACATAGTGATTTCCAAATCAGTGTATTAAGATGTAAAGAGCAGGGGGAGTATTTTTGGACTTTCCCCTGCTTAAAAATGTAAAATTAGTCCATTAATAATTTGATTTTTCTATTATAAATGATACATACCTGAGAGGTGGCAAATGAAAGATTTAGCAGTAACTATCTGGGTAACAAATGATTGTAATTTATTATGTGAATATTGTTATGTAAATAAGCATATAGACTATATGTCAGAAAATACAGCCGATGAAGTTGTGCGCTTTATAAACAAAAAGGATGAAGAAGTAAATTCTCTTGAGAGTTAAAAGTTTGTACCACTAAGAAGCCAGTGAATCCCAGTAAATTCC
>CAJUAE010000158.1 GCA_910583965.1 uncultured Lachnospiraceae bacterium | reverse complement strand
TAGCCTAGCATAAATTTAAAGATCTGGCCAAGAAGGATATCGGAATAAGAGTGGATAGGATTTTTCCGGTCGTCATCAAAAGGAAGCGAACAAAAACCGGAAGCAATCTTGTAGTTGATATCCAGGAAACGATAGCTCTTGGAGTATTTGTTTTCCATACGAAAAATACCATCCCTGTAGATGGTATCGATTGGTATGGTATCCTGAACAGTCTTAGGAACTCTGGCTTTCTCTTTGTTTTGTTTTCTGATTCTTTCGTAGCTTTTTATCATGTACGATTGACTCCTTTCGTGTTTTATCGATATATGAGGAAAAGATCTCCTCATACAGGTTGAATGGTTTACTGATCAGTTGTGCTCTGTTAAGAAGCAGGGAATAGAAGGCTGTTGAAATGATATCCTCCATAAACATTCCCTGGAATCGGATAAATCCAAAACAGGCAAATGGTATTACAGCAAGCATACACAACCAGCTTGTGATCTCCTGCCCCAATTTATCCGAACATAAAAAATAGATTATACAGGCGGATCCACAGGCAAGTATTGAGAACACACTTTGCCGAAGGGATAATCCAAACATGATGGATTCTGTATAATCTCGTATTTCCTTATTGATCTTGATTTCAAAATTAGACTTCATACTGACCATCCAATTCTGACTCATCATCTATGGTTTTTACTGGTGAAGACGTTGCAAACAGGATGTTGGCAACAGGAATGACTGTTTCACCATCTGTATTTCTGATAACTGCATTTCGATCTGAATGCATGATCTGATACATGACTTTATCCTTTGCAGGTACTGTACCAGATTCTTTGATGATTATTTTGTCTCCATTAGTGAAGACGATTGTGTTTTTGATTGTGTTGTACATGAGATTTTCCTTTCAAAAAAGACTGGCAGATTGGCCAGTCGTGATATGACAGTGCATGTTAATAGTCACTATTCGAATTATATGAGGATGAGCTTGCATGTTCGTAAGCTTCATCTGCTCTATCAATAGCATCTTGAGCAAGATCTAATGCTTCAGATGCAGTACTTTGGGCATTTTCTGCGACCTCTATAGCATGTTGAATAGATTCATTTTGATCTAAAATGATTTCCTCTAGTCTTTTTCGATGTTCTTCAGCTAATCGTGATTCTTTCTCTTTATGCATATCATCATAATAGAGATTTATTGCTTCCTTAAGCGTATCAACACGGCCATCGTCAAAATACTCGATTAATCGTGTAATGGTTTGAGAGTTTTTGAGTCTTTCAGAAAGTAAAGTATTACCGTTCCATAATTGTTCTGCTTTGTTTTTTTGTTCAACTGCAGAATCAAACATTTCAGAGGCTTCTTTTAGCTTCTGTGATTTTTCAAAACTATCTTTTGAAAGTAATTCCTCCCGCTGTTGTTTGTATTCTTCATAATACTGCTCTTTTGCTTTGGAAACTTTTCGTTCATATTCTTCAAATGCCACTCGAACTTCTTCTTTTTTCTTTTTCGTGTGATTTAATGGATTCCATTTCGAACCACGTTTTGGCTCATCTCCAACAATATTCTGGATATATTGACTTAGATGCGTTGCATCAAAAGAAGACAAGTTTGATGGAACAAATTCTTCTGTAGCTTTTTTTGCTTCAATAGCTTTCTCAACACTTTTTTGAGCTTCTTCATACTGAAGACTTACTTCAAGAGTTTCGTCCAATTGCTTTCTGATGTTGTTCTTCCACATGAGAATACTACCTCCCAAGATCATACTGTCTTTTGTATGCCATTTGTTGTGCAGCTACAGGGCTTCCGTGACGGAGACCATCAGACATTGTTTTAGCCATAACTTTATCCTTCTGATTACAAAGCTCAATCAATTCGTTATTTCGGTTTGTGGAAATAGCGTTTTCGATACGGAGAATCAGGTTTTCTTTAGTTAAGGTGTGGCATTTTCTGTTTAATGCAGAATTCATTTTCTTCAAATCTTTATTGGAAAGGATTTGATGAACAGACAAACCGGACAGCAGAAGAATTGCTCCTCCTTCAAGAATCACTACAGGGTTTTCCTTGCAGTAGTTAATTGCACTGTTTGTTTTCGCAACAATGCGATCCTTGATTTCACTACACTTTTCTTTAAAAGTCATAACTATTCATCCTCCTTGCTTATTTCCTTCAACTTTTCTTTTAGTTTTGCTTTTAAGCTTTTTGAGACAGGATATTTATCAATCTTAGTGTATAGAGAATTGATGGTTTCTCCTCTTCTATACAATTCTTGAACAACTGCAGAGAAAATGGTATCAAATCCATATTCAGCAATTGCTTCACTGATAAGACCAATAACTCCGAGTGTAGCAATACCGCCGATCATTCCTCCAGGTCCTAAGGCTGCCAATGCAGCGGTAATTGCAGCTCCTCCGGCTAGACCGGTTGCACTTAAGGCAATCATAAAAACCAAACCAGGTACACCCAAAGCAGCAATTTTACTTACGATTTTATCCATGTTTCTTTGCCTCCTCACGTAATCTGTATTCATCTAGCATTTCATCAATAAAGCCAGCTGTGTTTTCTTTCCTTAAAAATACATCAAACAATCTATCTACTCCTAAAGCAGTTATCCATCTAAAATACAGTATGAACCAGTTTAGAGATAAAGGTTCACTATCAGATTTGGAGCAGTTGAAGTAAGGATCACAAATATCTTTAATTTCTAAAAATTTTTGTTGAACTTCGTCACTTCTAGGATCTTTATTTACGATGTTTAGCAACTCATCGTATATGTTTTCAAACTCAAACAGAGTTTTTGAAATGCTGGTTTTGTCCATTTGTTCGAAAAGATTTTCGCCAAACTGGATCAGCCCTTCTTCGGTATACTCTTCTAATTCAGGTGACAAAAGGTCTGAAGAGAAACTATCAATACTGTTATCAAAATCAGATATATCCAGATTGTTGATTTTTTCTTCTAGATATATGGTTCTCATCATTTCGGCTGCTATGATTTGATTTTCCATATGTCTTTTTTTATTGCGCAATTCAAGAATCTGTTTATCTAATGCACTCTGATAATCAAATTCAGGATCAGATAAAATTTCTTTAATTTGCTCATTGGAATATCCCAATTCTTTATAAAGCGCTATTTGCTGTATTTTAACTACATCAGAATTGGAATACTGCGCATATGTCCTTTTTCCTTTCTGAATCATTGCGGAAGGCATTATCATTTTTTCTTCAACGTAATACCTGATTTCTCGTGGGGAAAGGCCTGTAAGTTCTGAAACCTCACTTAATGTTTTATAATCAGCCATTCAGATCACCTCTTCATACCCATATCTTAAAGATGACCGAAATCGGTCGTCAATAATTAGATGAAATTTTTTTACAATTCCATCATTTCCTTAACAATCCGATCTGACATCTTGATTGTTCCAACAAGTACAAGCATGTTGAATATCAGTTCTCCAATGTATCCCCATATCATGGATACTGCTGATGCTGTTGAATCTATGACTGGTGGTGCAGAAGCAAAAGCCGAGAAGATAACACATGCAAGTAGTATGATGGCACCTTCAAGACAGACGCCAGCATAACTCTTCATGAAGGTAAAAGCTGTATTCTGTGTGGATTCACCAGCTGCGGTTGCCAGTGGAACAGGGGAGATGGCTGTATACATGTAGATCTTGAAGAATCGACCGTATACAGTGAGGATCATGATGAATGACAGGATTGTTATGAATATGGATCCCAGTAGGGTAACAGCCCATAATGGAATGGATTCCAGAAAACCGGTATTGTTTATTGCATCAATAATTTCCTGTGGGATAACAGTTGTACTGGCAGTACCAATCCCGATTGTCTGTGTGATTGTTGAAATGATTCCTTGGACAATATCAAATATACCGGTCATCAATTCCATACCATACATGACAAGACCTCTGGCAATGATAAAACGTAGGAACAGTTTGAATGCCTGCTCAGGTCGTTTGATATCCTGCCAGCTGGTACATGTTCGAATCATTCCCCACAGAAAAAATAGAACCAGTAGAGATAGCCCAATAGCCTGTAATGCCCCATGAATCTGAACGATGATGTTCCAGATATCACCACCCTTGAAGGATTCAGGTGACTCTGTTAACAGCATCCAGATTTCTGCCAGTTTTGTATTCCAGGTATTCAGTGCACTTTGCAGATTGTCGATGTGTAATGCGGTCTTGTATTCTGTATTCCATGTGTAGTTGATGGATTCGCCATCCTTTGCGTTTTCAGCATCGAACAGTTTATAGACTTCAAATTTCTTTCCGACAAGGGACTGACCGTTGTGAGTCTGAATTGT
Source organism: uncultured Lachnospiraceae bacterium (assembly GCA_910583965.1). Classification (GTDB taxonomy): domain Bacteria; phylum Bacillota; class Clostridia; order Lachnospirales; family Lachnospiraceae; genus COE1. Next base: position 1,368 of record CAJUAE010000158.1, on the reverse strand, counting down.
GATGGATGCACTTCCGCTACCAAGTGTAGCTGCACCATTTGGTGTTGGAAGCTGTGTTGTTTCAGCATAGACGATGGAAGGCATGATATCAGGGACGGCACCTGACATGATTGTGCTAAGTGCAAGAGTGGACATAGCGACAAACTTGAATACGTTCAAAATCCACGATCAGTACCTCATTGCCGTTTCGTGCAAGACCAATAGCCGCATTCTCCGTTGTCGTTGTCTTGCCAACACCGCCTTTCTGATTGGCTACTGCAATTACTTTGCATTTGGACATAATAAAAAACTCCTTTCCCATAACCACCAGCGAGTAGAGGATATTTAAAAGGAGTTAGAACAAATCCGGTTAAAACATGGTTTATATGAAACAACATATGATAAGAAATAGATTATGCTGAAATGGGAGAAAACATGGCGCCCTCGATTGGACTTGAACCAACTACTGACCGCTTCGGAGGCGATTCCTCTATCCAGGTGAGGTACGAGGGCAACTATATCCATTATTACATCAAATGATGCCATCATCTAATGGTGGTGGTTTCACATGTATAACCACAGGCTTGTTTTTTCTCATTCTGAGATCTGAAACAGACTGCATTCGTTACTGATACTGATGGGATTGATGTTCATTGCGTATCTGTTCACAATACTGTCTGAAATGTATTTCCAGCTGCATTTTGCATATGCGACCCATGAGGCATCGCATGGCATAATCTGACTGACAGATCCATATCCGGACCAGAGGAGGGGAATAACGGGAATCTGGCCCGAATATGTAACGCGAATCAGGAAAAACATCATTTTGAAAACACTTTTGAAAACAGAAGTTCCGAATCCACTGAAAAAACACCCGATTTCAGGGTGTTTGCACCTGCAAATCATGCCGTTTTTCCGGTGTTCTGTGCAACTGTGTACTCGAGTTCGAATAGGATCAATATAACAGGAGATAAAGAAGTGTCTTGACGGGCACTTTTTTTGTAGGGGAAAAGAAAAAGATGATTCGATTTAAAGTTGACAGGAAGAATGTATTTCGATAAAGTTAATATATCAAAAATATTTGATTTGAGGTGATAACGATGGATAAGGAATATACGAACGATGCCAGAGTGTTCAAAGCGCTGTGCGATGAAAAACGACTGGCGATCCTTGCTTTGTTAAGAAGCGGGGAAAAATGCGTGTGCGATCTGAGCGAACAAATGAAGATCGGACAATCCTCTCTGTCGTATCACATGAAGATCCTGTGCGAGTCAGGGATCGTCAAGGGGCGGCAGGACGGGAAATGGACGCATTACCGGATCGATCCGCAGGGAAGCCGGAATGCGCTTGTGCTGCTCAGCCAGATTACGACGCCCGATAAAGAAGCGG
>CAJUAE010000157.1 GCA_910583965.1 uncultured Lachnospiraceae bacterium | reverse complement strand
CGGAGCAATCCGTGGTATCATAGGGGGCAAAATACCTTTTGACCCCAACATCATAATATTGGTAATTTAATGGTTGATTTCGATTTGGAAGCTGCTTCGGCTTGCCGGATAGTAGCTTTCTGTATATTCCATTATAAGTTTGTCTTTTGTATATCCTATGGAAGTAATATATGCTGTGGGTTCAAAGGAAGTTATGCCAAGATTTGCTGCAACCTCTGCAGGAGGCATGACAATTTCCAGTTTGCGAGAGGCATGGACAACAGATAATTTCCTACTGTCCAATGCGTCATAGAAAGAAATATCTGTAAAATCCAACTGAGGCATTTCTGGAAATAGTTTTAATGGCACATAAACAGTTGTGTATACAACAGGTGCATTGTTATACATATTTTCCAGATAACGTATTCTTGTCAAGCGTGTTACAATTTCCATCGAATTTATTTTTAAGGCGGTTCCAATTCGATCTCCAGCCTTTTCTGTTTGTAAACAGATTACTTTTGTGTGTAGGATACGATTCTTCTTTTGACTTTCTGCCCGATAGCTGGTCACGAAACTGGTAGACTCATGGACTAACTTTGGCTGTGCCACAAATGTACCACTGCCTTTTACGCGCACCAGTCGTTCTTCTGCAGTGAGTAAATCCAATGCATGGCGCACTGTGGAACGACTTACTCCAAGAGATTGTGCCAGTTTATTTTCCGTTGGAATTTTGCTTCCTATGGGATATTCGCCGCTGGCAATTTGATGACGAAGCTGTTCTGCGATCTGAATATATTGTGGTTGCATTGCATCAATCCTTTCTTTATTTGAATGGTTCTGGAATTATGTATAGGCAGTTACACATCAATAATAGATTTAATTGAGTAGAGAAGGTTTATTTTCCCTACTCGCGCTGGGTATTCGTCAGTTTCTGCTAACAAATTTCAGGGTGCCCGCGTGCATAAATGCGACACAATGCGTAATGAATACTGCGCATGACCCATTATATAATAATAAATTTAAAAAGTAAATATGTATATACAAATTAAAAAAATAAAAATATGTATATACATTTTCTGTTGACTTTTTTGTATGATTTTTGTATGATTGCGAGTAAGGAACAAATTTGATTACAGTTCTGAGAAGATATTTAAAAGGAGTCGGTTAATTATGGAAAAATATAAGGATGCTACATTGTCTATTGAAAAGCGAGTGGCAGATTTACTTGCGCAAATGACAATAGATGAGAAGATCAAACAGACAGACCAATTTTATACCAATGATTTTAGCACCAAAACTGCGGAGGGTAGTATGGATAAGATTCAATGGGATATATTGGAGAAATCAATGCAGGGAATGAGTGTTGGTAGCATACAGCTTAGAGGAGCATCTCCAAAGCTGGCAAATGAGTTGCAAAAATATGCTGTGGAAAGGACAAGGTTGGGGATTCCGTTTTTGTTTAGTGAGGAGGCGTTGCATGGAATGTTTGACCGATATGCGACTTGTTTTCCACAACAAATTGGACTTGCAGGGACATTTGAACCAGAATTGGGAAGGCAGATGGGGCGTGCAATCGCTACAGAGGCGCGAGCGTATGGTGTGCATGAGACGTTTAGTCCAGTGATGGACCTGACAAGAGATCCACGTTATGGCAGGGTGGAGGAATCATTTGGTGAGGATACGTATTTGTGTGGGGAATTTGCGCGAGAGATTGTAAAAGGTATGCAAGGAGAAAATCTGAAAAATCCAGATACAGTAGCAGCGGAACCAAAACATTATGTTGGGTATGGAACACCTGTAGCAGGATTAAACTGCGCACCTTCTGCTATGGGACGACATGATGTTTTTGCGTGGTGTCTGCCAGTATTTGAAGAAGCTTTTGTTAAAGGAGGTGCATGGAATGCGATGTGTTCTTATAATGCGATTGACGGCACACCTGTGGCGTCTGATCGTGAGCTACTGACAGAAGTTTTACGTGGTCAATTTCATATGCCTGGTTTTGTACGCTCTGATATGACAGCAGTATCTAGACTTTATGGGAGTCATTACACAGCGAAAGACAAGCCCGATGCGATTCGACAAGGCTTGGAAGCAGGTGTCGATTTACAGTTATATGATTTTACGCATGACGAGTGGGCACAAGAAATCCACCATTTGATTGAGAGTGGGCAGATGGCAGAAGAAGTGTTAGATATTGCTTGCAGTCGGGTATTAAAGCTAAAATTTTCGTTGGGACTTTTTGAGAACCCTTATGTGGATATATCTTTATATAAAAAAGTAGCAAACTGTGAGGCACATCAAAATCTTGCGTTGGAGATCGCAAGAAAATCTATTTGTCTTTTAAAAAATGAGCGGAAATTACTGCCTTTGTCGGAGCAATATCAAACAATCGCGGTAGTAGGACCAGGAGCAGATACACCTGTTCTGGGGGATTACTGTACAGATTTTGACAAATCTCATATGGTGACAGTCGTTGAGGGAATCAGACACTTTGCGGGAGATAGAAGAACGATACTCTATGAAAAAGGCTGTAGTTATCTCGGTGAGAGTATTCAGCCGTTTCCTTCTGCATGGCTTATTGATGATGATGGAAATGCGGGACTGACAGGACATTATTATAATGGTTGGGAGATGCGAGGCGATCCGGTTGTAGTATGTAATGATCCTGCTATTCGCTTTAACTGGATTTATGCAAAACCACATCCTGATTTGCAGGCAGACTGCTTTTCGGTTGTGTGGACAGGAAAATTAAAGGTTCCAGAAAATTTTACAGGTTGTATTGCGATTCCTGGGCAGGATAGCATGTGCCTGTATGTGGATGAAAAATTAGTAATAGATGGTTGGAATCAAGGCGACAGTAATGATAAGACGAATAATCGGATAGTAGATTTTATTTTTGAAGCTGACAAAGAATATAAAATTCGATTAGAATTTTGTAATGATGCCAGAGGTGCAAGAGTTCTTTTGGGCTACAATAAAGGTAAAGAAAATTGGAATCCAGCGTTAGAGTTGGTGAGAAAGGCGGATGTGGCGATAGTTTGTCTAGGCGACAATGTGGAGACAAGTGGTGAGAATTTTGATCGAACTAATTTAATACTTCCCGGAAAGCAACTAGACTTCCTAAAGGAGGTTGCTGCTATTGGAAAACCTGTAGTACTGGTATTGCAAAATGGTAGACCATTGTCTTTGACATGGGAACAGGAAAATATTTCAGCGATTTTGGAATGTTGGTTTCCAGGAGAAAAAGGAGGGTTGGCAATTGGGGAAATTCTGTTTGGAAAAACAGCACCATCAGGAAGACTTCCAATGTCTTTTCCAAAATCAGTAGGACAAGTGCCTTGCAATTACAATCGTCTGCCCGGCGGGGGTGTACGCTATGTGGAGATGGACTGGAACCCATTGTATCCTTTTGGCTATGGATTGACTTACACAACGTTTGCCTACAGTGACTTGCAAATAAAAGGCGCTAGAATTTCTGCTCAGGAGGTGGAAAAAGGTGCACAAGTACAAGTATCTTTTACGATTACAAACACTGGTGATTGTTTTGGTGAAGAAACAGCGCAGGTATATTTACGGGATATGGTGTCAAGTACTGTAAAACCAATAAAGGAACTAGCAGGATTTATGAAGGTTGCGTTGCAATCTGGCGAAAGCTCTCAGGTAAAAATTGCAATTGGATATCGTCAGATGCGCACATTGAATCAAAAATTTGAATGGCATGTAGAACCAGGCTGTTTTCAAGTTATGGTGGGAGATAATGCCGCAAATGTGCTTCTGACAGAACAATTTATAATTGAATAATTGTAATAGTTCATAAAATAGTGTTCGCTAAGATGCATCAAGCTATGTAAAAAAGGAAGCTACTAAAGACGCTCGAAATTATTTTGTACTTGATGTTGCACTGTTAAAAGTTGTGTGTATGTAACAAAAATTTTCCGCAAAAGCAAAGACAAACAAGATTCTGAAAGATTGTGAAAAGAGAGGGATATTTATGGGAAAGCAGATTAAAGAAGTGTATATTGGGATATCAATGGGGGCACGCGATATCCTAATTAAAAATGGTATTGAATTTTTATTTACGAATATTCATACCCATCATGGAATGTATCCGCTTTATCAAAATCAGATACCTTATTTTTGGGAAAGTGAAAACAGAGATAGAATTTTGGTGTGGAGTGGAGAGCATTATAATTTAGGAAACGCGCTAGGCATCGTATTTAACAAAAATATTAATTTTATGACAGAAAGTTACTTTGGAAAAAGTACCAATAATAATACTGCGCTGGATTCTCTACATAATAAGTTGCATGAGAGTATTGCAGAGTACGAAGGAAACGGATATCCTTATGATTTCTATATTACGAGTGTTAGCGGTGTGTTTTCTGACAATGCACCAGCGAATTTGGATATTATCACCACAATAAATGCGTTTAATCAGCGCTTTGGCGAGGAAGTGATACTTCGCATGGTAACTTTACAGGAGTTATATCTGCTGATTCGAGAAAAGGTGACAGATGCACCCGTATATCGTGGTAGTATGAATGATTGGTGGGGAAATGGAGTGGGTAGCACTCCATATGCAGTGAAGCACTATAAGGAAGGCTTGCGTCTTGCGCATATTTGTGATGCATTGGAGAAGAAGACAAATTATTGCAATGAAAAGTTGTGCGAAATAGGAGAGGAGAATGCACTATTATACGCGGAACATACTTGGGGGCACTCAGCGACAATTACCAATCCATATGATACAATGGTGGCGAATCTGGATATTCGCAAGACAAGTTATGCCTCAAAGATGCATGAAGCGAATGCGATGCGTAAAAGTGAACAGTGTCATCTGATGGGAGATAGTCTGCGTTATTATAATTCTGAAGGAAAGGTAAAGGTCGTTTCTCTAAGTCACCAAAAAGGTGTATTTCCAGTGGAATTTTATGTGGAGACAATCTCTTTATCCGCGGTGAGAGTGATAGATACGAAGACAAAAAAGACAATACCAACACAAATTTCTGCGCATCCAAGAGGTGTTTTGATAAGTTTTCTTGTAGAATTTGAACCGATGGAGGAACGTGTTTTTATCTATGAGGAACAAGAAGCGCCACTACAAAATCTTTACACGCGCACAGCTTGGATAGGTGCAGAGCGTGTGCGTGACATTGTTAATAATTATGATCAGGAATCATATCAACTTCCCTATCGTTTAGAGAATAACTGGTTTTGCATTCGATATCAGGTTGGGCAAGGCGTGGTGTCTTTTCAAAACAAAAAAGATGGGACAGAACTGTTAAGAGATGGACTTGAAAAATTTTTTACACCACTGTATGAATGTACAAAGATTCGCAATGGAATCTATGAGGAACGCCGTTTGCTAGGGCGCAATATCAGAGGGCTTCATGCAATACAATATCAAGGTGTATTACAAGAGATTAAGATTTTGGATCACGGTTTAGTATTTGATAGAATAGAACTTGTGTTTGGTTTGGAAGGAACATATCACAGCAGTGTTATTATCAAGATGTATCAGCGATTGCCACGGTTAGAATTTACCTATCGTATAGCAAAGACATTGAGTGAGGATATTGAAAGCATCTATCTACCGCTTAGTCTGAATCTGCCCGAAAGTACACTTTATATTCACAATGGTGGTGTGGCAATGCGTCCCGGGATTGACCAGCTTCCAGGTAGCAATATGGAATAT
>CAJUAE010000156.1 GCA_910583965.1 uncultured Lachnospiraceae bacterium | reverse complement strand
TCGTTATACAGATTATCAGTCAGCACATTTGTGATTGTTACATCTGTAAGTGAGTCCTCTGTTGCTGTGGTATCCTCCGGGTGGAGTGTTCTATACAACTTTAGCAGATAACTTTTATTCTGAAAAAGGTCAAGAAATACGCTATCTTTTGCTTTGCGCTTCGCCATTATCTCCTGCAGCTGTTTGGTATCGTCCGACACCTTATCACCTCAATTTCTAAAAATCTATGACACAAGATACGATATATCCTGCTCCTTCCACACTTCAATTATACAAAAAACCGCCTGTCTTCACAATAAAATTCACATTAAATTTCTTCCTCCGTTTAATCCTGCTCTGTTGTCTGTTATACTGTCGGCTCTCGTTCTGAAGCTCCCGCGCAAGGTTCTTTTTATTGTAGCTAATATTACACCTATATCGTCTAAGGATACGATAAAATATTAGATACTTTTTAAAATCAATATGTCTGTGCCACACTTGTAATCATCAATCGTGCTTTCAAATCTGTTGCGTCTTGAAAACTTCCGCGCAGAATATCACTTTTTTCCACTTTGATTTTCACTGGCTTTTCGTTGGAGATTGTAAAGAAATTATCGCTAAAAATAACGTCCACATCTGCAAAATCTAACGCTACAAATGGCGCAAACACATCACTTTGCACTGTAATCTCAAAACTATCTTTTGTCTCTTTTACCTCTGTTGTAAAATGTGGTTTGGGCAGCTCCATATACTTATAAGGTACAAAAGTATCAACCTCTGTCAAAGTCGTTCCATTTGCAAGAACCACCTGAGCCTCAAGAAACAGATTGTATTCGTTGTTTGTCCTGCTGTCCACAAATTTTTTATCGACAATTATACTTTTATCTGCTGTTGCTTGATAGAAAGGCATCTCTTTCATCTTACGTTGCAACAACTCACATGCACTCAACGCCTCCACTTGCACCTCTTTTTCCCACGCTGCAATCTTTTGAAATTGCATATCCCGCACACACAACACCACTCTACATTGTTGTTCTGAAAGCGTTTCATTTTCAAGATAAACACTGACAAAATCCTCTGTTTTTTGAATGCTTACCGCAACTGGCGCATAAAACTTCGCTGCTAAATAATGCAGCGCCTTCCACCGACCATAATAGTCAATACTCGCCCAGGAAGCCACTGGCCAGTTATCATTCAATTGCCAGTAGATCGTCCCCATACAGCGGCCTCTATTGCGTCGCCAATGCTCCACACCGCTCTTAATTGCCATTCCCTGCAAAATCTGCGTCACATAGAGCAGACTCTTAAAATCCTTTGGATATCGAAAATTTTCAGAAAGATAATAAAGCATCTTCCCATTAGCAGAAGTGTTTTTCTGGTGACTTTCCATCACTCTTGAGAAAATATTTCTATCCTTTTCTTCTGTGAAAGAAGCTACTGTTTTCAGACAAGGGAACGACTGAAACCCAAATTCTGAACAAAACCGAAAAAAATACTTTTGATAATCGCTAAATGGTTTTTGTCCATGCCACACGTCCCAATAATGCACATCACCACGCCTGTCAGAATCTGGATCGTCAAAACACCCACCCGATGACGGAGAGGAATGCCAATAAAATGTTACATCATCTGCCTCGTGCACTGCTTTTGGCAAAATGTCCTCAAATAATTTAATATAATCGGCACGTAAATACACAGACTCCCTCTGAAAATCTTCCCAGTGATGCCATGCAGACTCAATCTCATTGTTGCCACACCAAAGTCCAAGTGACGCGTGGTGTCGAATCCGTTGCACATTATCCAATGTTTCTTGTCTAACCGTAGCTGCAAAGTCTTCTGTCACATCATACACATTGCAAGCGTACATCAAATCCTGCCACACAATCAGACCATATTTATCACACAAATCATAAAAGGTATCTGAAGGATAATATCCACCGCCCCAGACACGAACACAATTAAAATGCGCGCGAGCACAGCATTTTAATAAATAGTCAATACGCTCTTTGTCAATCCACGGATAAACAGCGTCTTCTGGTATATAATTTGCACCTTTTGTAAAAATTTTAACGCCATTTATTATAAACGCAAACTCGTTTCCCCACTTGTCCGCCTCCTGACTAATGGTTAGTGTACGCAGACCGATTGTCTTTGTCTCACATTGTATGCGTTTGTCGTTCCAGTAAGCGGAAATCATCAGTGTATACAATGGTTGCTCTCCATAGCCATTTGGCCACCAAAGTTTTGGATTTTGCACGAGAATCTCCGCCTCATAAATTAGGTTTAACTTCTCTTTCTCAAAATACTTTTGTACAACGTTTGCCTTCGTCTCCGAAACCTGTTTGCCTTCCTGTTCTGTCAATGTCACTATAACCATCTGTCCCAATAACATATCTTCTAATAGCTTAGCTATTGTCAAATCTTGTGTAGATTTCAGATTACTAGATAATGTTATTCTTGTACAAATCCTAACACTGCCATCTTGCTGATGACATTGCCTAATACGCACATCTTCAATTCTAACTGCTTCTGTTCCTTCTATATAAATAGTACGCCAGATACCTGCATCCACAAGTTGAGGACCCCAATCCCAACCAAACATAGAATGTGCTTTGCGAACTAGCTGATTCCCTTTCATCGCCCCACAAGGAACATACTGAATGGTTTTGTTCTCTTGATATTGATAATTCTCTATAAATCGCAACACGGAATGAAATACAATGCAGATTTCATTCAATCCCAAATGCAAAAAGTCTTGAATCGCAACGCGATATGTACAATGCATATTATTTGTAGAAGCAATCTCTTGCCCATTAATAAAAATTTGTGCCAGCGTATCTAGTCCTTCACAAACTAATGTAATCTCCTTTTGTCCAAGCAACACTTCATCCACTGCAAAGTTGCGCACAAACTGATAATCCTTCCAAAATAATTCTCGAGTTGCATACTCATTTTCCTGATAGTATGGGTGCGCAATCTTTCCTGCCGCATGAAGTCCCGAAATAACACTTCCTGGTACTTTCACGGGGCAAAGCAACGCTCCTGTCTCATCCCTTAATTCCCAGTCTCCATTTAATTCTAATATTGTCATACAATAAATTCCTTCCTAAATATAAAATACTCCTATTTCTATTCTTAAATCGTTATACTTTTATTGGTACTATCTTCTTTTACACAGTATTAATCCAAACAAACATTCTTTTATCTGTTTGTCCAGTAATCACCCCACCATTTGCAAGTGCTACTGACTTTGATGCAATATTGTTCAAATTAATTGTAACAAGTGCTTTGTCAATTCCAATCTGGTTAGCTTGCTCTAATAAAAGCCTAAGAAGTTCCTTTCCATATCCTTTTCCACGGTACTTAGGAGCAATTCCATACCCTATATTTCCACCAACTTCACGAAGCGCATCTGTAAGAAAATGCCTTACACTCCCAAAGCCAACTGGCTTCCCATCTACATAAAGCCAATATGTAGTAGACGGTACTTTCCAACCGTCCACAAGACCAATCTGCTCCGATTCTACATATTTCTGCTTCAGCCATTCCTTATATTCCTCAAATGATAATCCATTTCCTTTGTTTACTAATCCATTCTCTTCTTTTGGAATTTCCTGCAACATTATATATACATCCATTCCATCCTCTACTGATAATCTCCTAAGTTCTATCATTTTCTGTCACCTTCATCCAAATTCCAATTTATCAAAGTCTGTACAAATATGTCATTTTTCATTATAACATATATCTCATTATATAGAAATAACGAATTTTTCAACCAAATTTTCTACTATTTTCAATAATAAATAATTGATGCTAATGAACTGACAAGGAATCAGGATCCATAGAAAAATACTTCCAAAAAGTTATTGACAAAAGTTTTATATTTGATAGCATAATTAAAGGAAAATCCTGTCAATAAGTATCAGTTCAAAGCATATTTTGATAATACAATTAATTGTTGTAATATCTATAATAAAGGAAGGAGATTTTTTAGATAATAATCATCCAATTGAATCGTTGAAAACGATGTATTATTTTAATGACAGTATTTCAACAGTTCGCAAAATTTTTGATGGATGTGCAGAGAAACTATATGTTCAAATTAGCAGAATAAGGTCACAGAGTTGTCACAAGTAACATTGTATTTCATAATGTAATTATAGTATTGAAAAAGCAAAAGTGCACTCCGCTGTTAAAAGATATATTAGATGTGCAATGACTGCCTCTATAGGCAATGAGCAACTTATTTGTATCAGTGGCGGGATTCAATCCCCCATCCGATATACTTGCAATCCTTATGTTTTAACGAACAAATGAATTTTAGTTTGTCTAATCTAAAAATACTAATAGGAGAACTTGTTATGAAATGGATAGAAAGATTTTTTATTGTGATTGTCCTTTTGCCAATTACATTATTCACATTATTTATAGGATATGAAATCTTTGGCATGTGTATCAATCATCTTGCAACCCAAATACAGACTAATACATTACAGCAGCACTTAGAAAGTGAAATCCCTGATGTTGAGATTGTAAATGTCTATTCAGAAACCGGAAATACTTCAGGAACCAGTAACCATGTTGACTGCCTATCTTCTATTATATTTTCGACGCAAATACAAGAATCAGAAATTGAAGCTCGCATGTCAAAATATTATACATTCAATGATTGGGATTGCTATATAAATCAAACAGATGATGGGAATTATATGTTTTATATCAATACCTCCGCTCCGTTTCGAGATAATATAGAGGGGCATTAAAATGATTCCATTTGCAATCCTCTGGTAGTGTTGGTTTCATGATGGATTTTGACCCTTTCATATCTATGAGCCGCCAAAAGGCGGCATGACGGATTTTATAGACAAATTATAGGCTATATTCATAAGCCTGATGAAATAATTTATGTGGCAAAATCAATCACTCAAAGTATTGATGACACGCTTTTCAATATTGTATTTGATTCGTGATAAAAACACAAAAAATACTGGTAAGTCTTGGAATAATATAGTATAATAGTTCTAATTTACCTGTGCAAAAACGTGCATTTTTAATCACTAACTTTTGCCTGTAAAGTATTATATTAGAAAGGACGTGACATACATCTAAAAGAGCCAATATTTTACATGCAACACAAAGGAACGATTTAAAAAGTAAAGGAATTTTATTATGAAGAAAAAATTGTTATGTATGCTATTATCCGTCGCAATGGTATTTACCTCTGTAGATATGACAGCGGCAGCAGAAACCACGACGGAAACCGCAGAGGAACGCCTCTTTCCAGAGGAGACTTCTGTCAGTCAAGAGAGCATGACAACTCCATCTGAGACAGCAGAAGAATCTTCAGCGGATCAGGAATCTTCAGAGTCAACTTCAGCGGAAGACAATACAGATTACTCTGAAAATGAAACAACAAAACAGGAAACAGAAACGGCTTCTGATGACCAAGCAACAAGTGAAATCGAGACCGAAGCCCAGACAGAGTCGGAAACCGAAACAGAGACGCAAACAGAACAGAACACAGAAGTTGAAACGGAAACACAGACTGAGACTGAAACCGAGACTACGACTGAGACTTTGACCGAAGATCTTACTGAAACAGAAACCCAAACAGAATCGGAAACCCAAACAGAATCCGAGGAATTAACTAGCGAGACGACACTTCAAGTATCTTACCGCACTGCTGATGAGATTCTCGCGTTTTTAGAACAAGAAAGAGCACTAAAAACAGACAAAACTACTTATAAAGAG
>CAJUAE010000155.1:224-5747 GCA_910583965.1 uncultured Lachnospiraceae bacterium | reverse complement strand
ACCTTGTGGCCAAACTCATTTGGTTTGCCTACCTATCTCCACAGACATTAATTTGGACAGTCCTTACCCTATAACGGCTTATATCGTACACTTGTACTTTGTATATTTTATATACTGAAAAAAGCTTAGTTTTCACATCCTATTTTCTCAGTACAATTCTTTATATAGTTATCAATATTCGTGTATGGATTGATTATAACTGAAAATTTACTTTGTGGCAACCGTCAATTCACCCGAAATGAATACGAATTCTGGATAAACAACAATCTAATTATGCGCCAAAATACTCAAATACAAGCATCTTGGCGCACAATTTTCACTCCTTAATGGACGACGTAACCAAACGTTTTGGGAAAATAACGATGAAAACAGTTCTATCGTTATTTATCATCTGTCCAACCGCTCTTACTCCGGGCAATTCATTGATGGTTGTATCACGAATATCATATCCATCACTCTCAAGTGTCTCTTTCACAATCTGCAAATCCAATCCACTTTCTGGTGTAAACAAATTAAGCCGCAAGATAGACATATCCCAAATATTATTGTCCTCATATCGACAATATAGCATATAAGAAGGGTTCCCCTCCTCGGATATATTTTCCAAGTTCCACAGATATGGATACGAAATGTTCATTCCCAACTCCTCAATTATATGCTGCTCCATCACTGGCATTGGAATTTCTGGCTCAGAATCCATCGCTGTATCAAGTTCTTCCTGTGTAATAGAAATATTGGGTTCTGTTCCTGTATCTTGAATAATCTTTTGCGCTACAACTCTTGTCAGTGTACTCTGAAGCCAAAAGAGCACGAGTCTCTCCTGTACTATGTCCTCCTAGATAGATGCGGTTGGGATCGACATAAGGAAGTGACGCCGCATATTCATATGCTGATACAATATCATCTACCTCTCCAAAGAGCGTTTCATAATTGCCAGAATTTCCATTTATATTTCCCTCCTTTACTTTTGTCTAACATCTCGATAAATCCCGGCGCCACTGTACCAACGACTATTCGGAGATTGATGACGAACACATACCATAATTTCATTGCTGCCCTCCTGAAGAAAAGAAGTCATATCAACCGAAAAAGCAGAATAACCATATTTCCACTCGCCTGCCAACTCTCTGTTTATGTACACTTGACAATCCATATAAACGCCGTCAAAGCACAAACTGACCACTTCTTTGTCAGTTTTATTCCACAGAAAGCACTTTCGATACCATCCAGCACTACTTTCATATAAATCATTTACCTGCTCAATCAACCAATCATGTGGAAGTCCAACAGACACAAAACAGTCCTTTTTCGCACAGACTTCCTCCAAGCTAGTCTCCAACTTTTGTTTTATAAATTCCCAACCATCATTGAAAAGCACTTCTGTTTTCATATTGTATTATCCTCTAAGATTACATATATTTCTGTAATGTGCTGCGAACTGCTCCCGGTTGTGCTGCTAATTCTCTAAAATAATTGCATACTTTGTCAGCCAACCCTACTTTATATAGATTCACACCAAAAATTTTGTCATTTTCCATAATTGGTCTTAAAACCTCTTCCACATCTGTATCACCCAATTTTAGCTTTGCCATCTGTGGACACAATGTCTCAAGCAATGGATCAGAACTCAACGTAAATGGCTCACCATTATCATCCACCGCCATCAAATAGCGCAGCCAACCAGCAAGTACAAGCGGTATCATGTGCAGTTCATCGACTTTGCGATTGTCATCCGCTTGATAAGCTTTAATAGTTTCCCCAAAACGAATTGCCAACTTCTGTGATGTGTCTGTCGCGATTCGCTGCGGCGTATCTGGCATAAACGGATTCGGAATGCGCACCTTAAGCACTGTATCAATAAATTCCTTTGGATTTAGAATTTTAGGATTAATTACGACAGGAAGTCCCTCCTGATACCCTACTGTCTCAACCAATTTTATTAATTCTTTATCTTGCATCTCATCCGAAATCTTGTGGTATCCAAGCAAACAGCCATATATTGCAAGGCATGTATGCAATGGATTTAGACAAGTACACACTTTCATTTTCTCAACTTTATCTACGGTCTTTCGGTCAGTAAATAAGATACCGCCTTCTTCAAGTCTAGGTCTTCCATTTGGAAAATCGTCCTCAATCACCAAATACTCTGTCTCCTCAGCATTTACAAACGGCGCGACATATGTATTTTTTGAAGTGATAACGGGTTCTAGTTCTTCTACACCATCCTCCAGCAAAATTTTCTCAACAGATGCGTCCGGTCTAGGGGTAATCTTATCAATCATGCTCCAAGGAAAAGAAACTTTGTTGGAATCAATATAGTTTAAAAAGTCTGCAGCTACCTTTTTATTTTCCACCCATGCTTTAGCAAACGCTGAGACTGCCGCATACAACTTATCTCCATTGTGTGAACAATTGTCTGTACTAACCATTGCAATAGGCCTTTTCCCAGCACAAAATCTCGCATACAACAAAGCAGATACTTTTCCCATATAGCTTGCTGGTTTTTCTGGTCCCGCCGCAAAATCTACCGCCACATCAGACAGAAATTCTCCTTTTGCGTTGGTCAAACTGTACCCTTTCTCGGTAATTGTGAACGTCGCCATCTGCAACGAATCATTCGCAAAAATTCCCTTCAACCGCGCAAATGCCATGTCATTGTCTGAATCCAATGGCAATGCCTCCGCAACGCTCCCAACCACTTTCTTATCAATTGTCCCATCCGCCTTCAATGTCACTGCAATGCCAAGATTATCGTGTGACACATACATTTTCTCTATAATCTCATAGTCAAATCCCTCTGCGACAAGAATCCCCTTGTCCAACTTTCCAGCATCTAGCAAGTTTTGTACCAAAACAGCATGAAACGCGCGAAATAGATTACCTGCTCCAAAATGAATCCAAAATGGATTCTCCTTTGTTGCTCTTGTAACCTTTTGCATATCATACTTTGGCAAGGAATATCCCTTCTCCTCCCATTGTCTTTGCTCCGCAATGCCCTGTAAACTGATCTTCATAACATCTTTCCCCTTTCTTAATAAATATTATTATAGCCACGAAATGGCATATTTCCTATCTGAAAAATTGTCATATAAGATTTTTCAGATTGTAGCCTGTGTGCATCACATTATACTGAGCAGTCAGTCTTTTCGACCGCCAGTATAAAATTATTGTACACCTTATCATAATTCTATTTCCTATCATTTATAATGATAGTGTAGGCATATATTGCGAATTTAGTTACTTTCCTATAATGCTTTGTTACAAATTTACCTGTCACTTATTTTTCTACAATTTTTAAGTAACTTATCTTAATGTAGGCTTCTGTGTCCGTCTGCTGCCAAAATTCTATATCATTTTGAGAATCATAGATTGCAAGATCTGACATTCCGCCATATGGGTATATTTGAATATATTCAAGTGCCTTTTTAGAATTATATTCTTCAATATATTCCTTTAGCGCTTCATAGCCTTCATCATATTTTAAAACTTTTTCTCCTTCTATATGCAGCCAGTAAACATCAGATATCCTTACTTTTGTATGATACACAGTTTTACAGCCCTTTGGTAACTTTAATGTCTCTATACGCCAAACAACTGGTATTTTCCACCCTATTAATATATAAATAACAATACACAATAAAATTCCTCTCAATTTTCTTGTAATAGTTTTCAATCTTGGGTTTCCTATTTTATATTTTCTTTTCATACTTCATTCCTTAACAAACGAATTTTCATATTATTTTCACACATTTTCTTGCCTAATATTATAAAATTCAGTATAGAAGATGTCAACGTTTTCCCTTATCTCAATAGTCCTTACAATTGAGTAGGGAAAGTTTATCTTCTCTACAATGCTATTATAATCTTGTAAGCAGCAAACAAATCACAAATAAAATCAAAAAATCTCTTGAAATTTTCTTGCCGCAGCAAATGTAAGGAAAATTCCAAGAGATTAGGAAAAGAAATTAGGAGGAAAACTACGAAAATCGCAGTAATTTGTGCAAATGACAAAGAAGGGAATTTGATTGTTGTAGAGGCAATCTCATGAGGCGCAAATGTTACAGCCGTTGTGCGCGGAGAAAATCAGTCCGCAGCAACAAAGGAATTGCTTCTTCTATCTTACCATTGTTATAATATTCATTTGCTTTTATATAGTAATAATATGCATCTTTTTCTTCCATATAAATCTCCATTCTTGCCAAAATCTGCGAATTTGGGCGTAAGCACAAATTTGCCGTGTGAAAAATTTATTTTTCACACTATTCTATTCTATTTTGTCATAATATTTACAATAAGAATTACAACACCAAGAACAGCAAGCACGACGCCGATTGCCCGATTTAAGGTAACAGCGCTTACCTTGTTCGCAAACTTTGCAGCGATACGTGCCCACAATAATGTAGACACAACACAGAATATTAAACACATTATATCCGGCATACCGCCAATCGCAAAATATTTAAGATTTGCCTAATTCCATGTCATCCCATAAACTGGCGTGTCAAATCCCCATGTTTTAAGTCGAATCTTTTTCCCACTTTCTAAATCCACGATATACAAAATATCAAATTCCTGTGTCATAACTGGTATGTTATCTCTCCACAAAAGATATTGATTATCTGGTGATATTTGATACTCTGGATATCCAATCATATTTTTGCATATCTTTGTAAATTTGTTATGCTCTAAATCATAAAGCCATGTCACAGAACCGAT
Organism: uncultured Lachnospiraceae bacterium; assembly: GCA_910583965.1. Classification (GTDB taxonomy): domain Bacteria; phylum Bacillota; class Clostridia; order Lachnospirales; family Lachnospiraceae; genus COE1. The sequence goes on along the minus strand of CAJUAE010000155.1, from coordinate 1,031 downwards.
TGCTTCTCCGAGAATAAATGTCCCATTCTCAGCAATAGGAGAAATTGTCTGTACATTTCGAATAAGATCTTTTCGATTTTGTATCGCTAAATCATAATAGGCAAGTCTATGGTCATACTGACAAACCAGCAAAACACTATCATTTTTTGCCCAGCTATATACATTATCCGCTGTATCTAATATGTATAAAAGTTCCAAACCTTGTTGACTAGAATACCCTATAATAAATTTGCCATACAATACACTAATTTTATTTTCATTGTCATAATATCGTGGGCAGCAAAGTAGAGCATCTGCATACTGCTTTTCTTGATAACCTTTTTCTTTGAGAAATGTCTTCAGTTGTTCTACATTCACAATATCAATCAGTTCTTTTTTTTCTATATCATACTCCGCAACTTTTTTATACCCAATTAGTGAGAGAAGTTTTGTATGGTCCTTATTGCTGATAAAATCTCGAAAAAAATATCTGTCCTCCAACAATTCTTTTGGTTTCCCCAACTTTTTCCGATATAGCATGGTTGTCATTACCCATTTGTCATTTGAGTCTAAATCCTCTCCCTGTGCCCATATAATAGAAAGATTTTTTTCTGCCATATTTTTCGTTATGCAATAATAATTGATAAGCTTTCCTAGCGAAAGCACTATAGTCAAAAGTACTATCAGACATAAAGCTTTCTTTTTCATTCTAACTCCCATTTGCCTGCTTTAGCAGGCATAAAAATCAAGATGGTGAAATCTTTGATTTCACACTAACTCCCATTTGCCTGCTTTAGCAGGCATAAAAATCAAGATGGTGAAATCTTT
>CAJUAE010000155.1:0-124 GCA_910583965.1 uncultured Lachnospiraceae bacterium | reverse complement strand
GATTTCACACTAACTCCCATTTGCCTGCTTCAACAGGTTATTTTTCATAATCCCTAATCATCACATCTTTTTTGAACCTCTCACGACTAAAGTCGTAAGATTCCTGTTTCATAGACTTCGTAAC
>CAJUAE010000154.1 GCA_910583965.1 uncultured Lachnospiraceae bacterium | reverse complement strand
AAAAATTTTTAAGTTATTAATCCATTTTGGGAAAAAATAAGTCTTATATAATGTATACAGATAAATTGTAACAGTTCAGCTTTCGGCTTCCTGTTACAAGTAACAAGCTATGTTGTGGTGGCCTATTGCATTTCTATCACTATATGGTTTGTATAAGCCATAATTTGTAACATAGTATAAAGTCTTAGGCTGAACTGTTGCGATAAATTTCCTTGCAGGGGTGACAAATGATTAATCAGAAAAACAGACAAGATTATGTTCAGTTGGCGATTGAAGCGCATTACGAGGACGTCTATCGCTTTTGTCGGTATTTTACTGGGAATGCAACAGACTCTTATGACATTACACAGGAAGTATTTCTAAGATATATGAAATACATGGATTCTCGCGGTCATAAGAATCTTAGAGCGTATCTCATTATGATTGCGCGCAATCTGTGTTGTGATTATTTCCGTAAGCAATCTATACAACATGAAAATATAGTTTCTTTTGAGATGCTTGAAGACACAGGAAGGGACGAACATTCAAGCAATTTTAGAACAATTGCAGACTGTGATCGTGAGTTTTATCTGCGCGAGCTGTTGCAGAGCATACCACAGGAACAGAGAGAAGTTGTGATACTGCGAGTTCATGACGAGTTAAAGTTCCATGAGATTGCTAAAATTACAGGTTGCAGCCTTTCAACAACAAAGTCACGGTTTCGACTCGGAATCGCTAATATTCGGAAAAAAATAGGAGGAGATTATGCGTGAAAAGATTAACGAAGTCAAAGAAATATTTGTAAAAAATGACAGCAATGTCATAATTGATGCGTCCAAAAAGAGAGAGACTTTGGAGTATGTCAAAGTCCGAACGCTAGAACAAGAAAATAAAATTAGTTCGTGGTGGCAGATTATAAAAGGACAGATTTGTCATATGAATAAAACTATATTATGGATGCATCTAGCAATTTGCATTGGCATTGTAGTTTTGGTTTGGACAAACTGGTTTGATATACACTCTTGGGAAAAGCTTGGAATGATTATTTCAGGAGTGCTTGGGGCATTGTCATTCTTGGAAGTTGGCAGTCTGTTTTTTTCACGAGTAACAGAGCTGGAGGCGACCTGCTATTTCAATGTACGACAACTTGCAACATTTCAAATGACCTATTCAGGACTTCTTAGCATTGCAGCATTGATGATATTTACAATCTTTACGAATATTAGATTAGAAAAGGATATACTGATGACTGGTATCTATATTCTTGTTCCTTTTGTATCGACGGAATGTATTTGTATGACCATCATGCTTACAGAGATTGGAAGGAGAAACATTTTATTGCTGATTGCAGCGGGCATTTTTTCAGCATTTTTCTGGGGGATATTGGCTTCGATGCCTGTGCTGTATGAAGCGTCGGCAACAGTTTTTTGGATTGTTGCATTACTTGCGGGGATTGGCATCTTTGCTATGCAAATCAAACGGTTTTTTAGCGTATTAGAAAAGGGGGAAATTCTATGTGCAGATTAATGTTGACAGGATTGGAGAAAGTATATAGAGATAAAAAACAAGAGAAAAAGGCAGTACAAAATCTGACAGTAAGTTTTGAGCATGGTGTATATGGACTTCTGGGGGAAAATGGGGCTGGGAAAACGACTTTGATGCGCATGATTGTCGGTATCTTAAAACCAACGCAGGGCCAGATAACATACGATGGAATCCCTATTAGGCAGCTTGGGGGCACATATCGAAACCTTTTAGGGTATCTGCCACAGGATTTTGGCTATTATAAAGATTTTAGTGCTGTGCGCTTTTTAAATTATATTGCAGCATTAAAAGCCATTGATTCAAAGATTGCAAAAGAACGGATTGATAATTTACTTGAGACAGTGGGATTAACAGAGGCACGCAATAAAAAATTAAAAACCTTTTCCGGTGGAATGTTGCGGCGGATTGGTATAGCACAGGCACTTTTAAACGAGCCAAAGATACTAATCTTGGATGAACCGACAGCAGGCTTAGACCCGCGAGAGCGTGTGCGGTTTAGAAATATTATTAGTGCGCTAGGCAAAAACCGCATTGTTATTCTTTCAACACATATTGTGTCGGATGTGGAGTATATCGCAGACCAAATTATGATTATGAAACAGGGGGCATTTATCAAGACGGGGACACAGGCACAGATTTTGGAACCTGTCGCTGGCTGTGTATGGAAATGTGTTGTGTCAGAAAAGGAAGCTGAAGAATTGAACGCGACCTATGCAGTGAGTAATCTAAGAGGCAGTGAGCGGGAAGGACAAGTAGAACTTCGCGTGGTCTCACAAAAAAGTCCACATCAGGATGCAAAGGCTATGGAACCCGTTTTAGAGGATGCATATTTATATTATTATTTGTGCGAGCGCAATCATCATAGAGGAGCTTGGGAATAGGAGGAAGCATATGAGACTATATAAAATGGAGTTATATAAAATTTGTTCAAGGAAGTTGTTTTTATTTAGTGCTACCGCAGTGTTTATAATTCTGTTGTTATTTATGTATACACTTGCCATAGACAATTATGCAACGGTAAATGGAGTTGAATATAAAGGGTTACAGGCAGTTCGGATTAATAGACAGATTACAGAGGAATTTAAAGGAGTCTTAACCGATGAAAAGGTGACAGCAATTGCAGAAAAATATGGATTTCCAAACGGTGTAAAAGAAGATTATGGCAGATTTTTGGACCGTAATTATCTCAATGAATTTATTATGAATGGATTTTCCGATGGATATTTTCATGCATATAATGATTATAAAGTGGCAACACATACGACTCCAATTGCAGAGACAGATTTCGGCAAAGCAAGTGTAGCGACAGAAAAACCATTGCTGTTAGAATATACATATGGTTGGGAGGTATTTGAGAGTGTATTAGGAATTGGGTGCGTTTTGGGAATGGTATTAATCCTTCTTACTTTGTCTCCGATTTATTCAGAAGAAAATTATAATAATACACAGCAGATTTTGTTTAGCACAAAAGAAGGGCAACAAAAGGATATCACAGCGAAAATTGCTGTGGGTATGACAATTGCAGTCAGTGTATTTGTCGTGGTTGTTCTTTTGGATTTTCTGTTTGTATGGGGTGTATTTGGATTGGATGGATTAGATTGTTTTAGCGGTCAGGTAATGGGGGATACTGTATGGAAATGGAATGATTATCACAATGTTTCTACTTGGAGTGTACAAAAGTATTTATTGTTTTATCTACTACAAAGTTTGTTTGGAATTATGGAAGCAGCCGCGCTGTCATTGTATTTTTCGGCGCACTGTAGCAATCCATTTCAGTCTATTGTGTTATCTGTTATAGGACTGGTATTGCCTGTTTTTTTGAACATGATAGGACGGGATAATTTTCGTGGGGTAATATTTCAAGTAAGTCAGTTGATTATCTTATTTCTACCGGGGATTGCGCTGATGTGTCTGGTGCCAGATACTTTGAACAAAACTGCTGCTCGCATTGGAAAAGTTTTGTGCTGTGTATTACCTATATTGATTGGACAGTTTTTTCGACGTATCTTTCCATTTTATTACACAATTCCTTTTATACTGATTATGAATGGAGCAAGTGAATTGGACATTATGCAGATGCATTATCCGTGGGTATGGCCGGGAATTTTTCTCTATGTGACTGTGATAATTATACTCTATATTGGATGTAGTTGGAGAAAGTATAAACAAAGCGGAGTTTGAGTTCCTAAAATAAACCTCTTATCTTAAAAAGAAGACCACTTGATGAAAAGCTATTTACATCTGTGGTCTTTTTTCTTATGATTGGAATCAAAATACAAAGGGAATAAGAAAAGGAGATTACGATTATGGCAACAGCGGAAAAACAATATAGGGGAATTTATATTTTAACAATGATTTTAGGGTTTATTTCGGCAATTTTTATGGCGCGGTTTTCTTTTTGTCTTGGAAAAGTAATTGACGTGGTAATTGACCCAACGGATTCACTTCAAACATCTATGCTGACATGTATTTATATGGCGGTATGTTGGCTAATTGTTTCGTTTGTATATAATTGTACAAAAATTATCTATGTCAACAAAATTGTACGTTTTTTAAAGACAAATCTTTATAAGGCACTTTATCATAAGGAGTTAAATACATTTTTTGCGGAGAAAAATGGACATTATTTAAGTTTATATTCCAAGGATATTGACCTTGTGGTAGACAATTATTTGATGCCAAAATGCAATATTGTTTCCCATATTTTATCTGCGGCTGTCTGTCTGTTATCCATATTTGTAATCAACTGGAAGCTTGGAGTTTCTTTTGTTATTATTTCATTTATTACGGTAGTTCTCTCTCAGATTCCAGGAACTATTATGGCAAGAAAGACAGTGGAATACACGCACAACAACAGTGTTTACATGGCATTGCTTGAAAATTATTTAAAAGGCTTTGAACAGGTAAAGCTTTTAGGATTGGGAAAACTTTTTCAGGAAAAGTTAAATGCAAAAGACTATGAATATGAAAAATCCAGAATGCATTATCTGTTTGCAAAAATTACATCAAATAATATAGGAATGGCAATTGGAATGCTTTCACAGCTTTTGTGTATGGCTGTGGGTATCTGGTTTGTACTTCGTGGAGATATGACAGTGGGACTTTTAATTGCAGCAGTACAGCTTTTAAATGGGGTATTTTCTCCATTACAGTTTTTTGTAGAAGAAAAAAATCTAATGGGAACAACAAAAGAAATTATTTGTCGGATTGATCAGGAACAGACAATAGAAGAAAAGGTAGAAAAAGAGATTTTAGGGGAAGTGCAAAAAATAGAATTTCATAATGTGAATCTTCAGTTTGGAAATAAGGAGATATTTCAGGGATTCCATACGACATTTGAAGCTGGAAGAAAATATGCGATTGTCGGCGAATCTGGAAAAGGAAAGTCAACATTGATGCATTTGTTGATGAAATATTTGACAGAAAATGAGTATGAGGGTACAGTCCGAATTAATAATCAAGATATCCGAACTATTGATTCAGACAGTGTTTATCAAAAGATTGGCTATATCCAGCGCAATGAATTTCTGATTGACGGTTCTGTCAAAGATAATATTGTACTTTATAGAGAAAATATCTCAAATGGAGAATTGAGTCAAGTTTGTCAGGATTTAAAGCTTAATAGCGAGTTGGTGCAAAAGGAAATTGGTACATCTGATTCCGGTGAAGTTTCTTTTGGAGAAAAGCAGAGAATTGATATTGCGCGCTTTATGGTGCATAACTATGATGTTCTTGTGTTTGATGAACCGACCAGCAATCTGGATGCAGAGACAGCGAATGAAATCTTTAATATGATTTTTAGTATTCAGGATAAAATTGTGATTGTGATAACACATGATAGAAGTAAAGAAGTATTAGGACGCTTTGATGCAGTATTGCAACTGTAATAAATATTAGCAAAGTGCTAAAAAACGATAGTTTTTGTTATATTTGGTAAGGATTAAGACATAGATAGTAATAAAATAGGCTTGACAATAAGCTTTTTTGCACGTATGATAATTAGGAACAGTTGACAAATAACTGGTTATATTATCTTTTATGGAGGAGTTTGCATGTTAAATTTAATTGTAATGGAGAAAATTGCAAAGTAAATATTGCAGGGTGATTTTTGGCCTTATTTATGTTTGCGCTAAAAGTCTGCCCATTGTCGATAGCGAATGCTATTGACGTTTTCGCCTTACAATTGTTTTATATGATGGTATATATTTTTGAATCATTAAAACATGGCTGTATGGTCATGTTTTTT
>CAJUAE010000153.1 GCA_910583965.1 uncultured Lachnospiraceae bacterium | reverse complement strand
CGGTACGCGAGCTGGGTTCAGAACGTCGTGAGACAGTTCGGTCCCTATCCGGCGTAGGCGAAGGATATCAGAGAGGAGCTGTCCTTAGTACGAGAGGACCGGGATGGACAGACCGCTGGTGAACCTGTTGGATACCAAATCCAGAGCAGGGTAGCCAAGTCTGGAAAGGATAAACGCTGAAGGCATCTAAGCGTGAAGCCCCCCTCAAGATGAGATATCCCTTACAGAAGTAAATAAGACCCCTTGAAGACGACGAGGTAGATAGGACAAAGATGTAAGTACAGTAATGTATTGAGTAGAATGTTACTAATCGGTCGAAGGCTTATCCTGAGAGGTATGGAGAAAGAAGAATGTTGGAGAGAATTAATTTTTGTGTTCGGTTTTGAGGGAATACCTCAGAAAGCTAGTTGGCTCCATGGTCAAGCGGTTAAGACATCGCCCTTTCACGGCGGTAACACGGGTTCGATTCCCGTTGGAGTCATTTTAAAAAGCAATGATATTGTTTGTCATTGTTTTTTTTATGCACATGGAACTCAAGTGAATATTGAACTTAATGATATCTTGTGTTATACTACATCAGAAAGAAATATTAAAAAGGAGCATATAACATGAGTAAAGAATATTCTATTGAAACAAAATGTATTCAGTCAGGATGGCATCCAAAAAATGGAGAGTCAAGAGTTTTGCCAATCTATCAGTCAACGACTTATAAATATGAAACTTCAGATGAAATGGGAAAATTGTTTGATCTAGAAAAAGAAGGATATTTTTATACAAGATTACAAAATCCTACGAATGATACAGTTGCAGAAAAAATTTGTGAATTGGAGGGTGGTGTAGCAGCAATGCTGACTTCCTCAGGTCAAGCAGCAAATTATTATGCAGTATTTAATATTTGCGAAGCAGGAGACCATGTTGTTTTGTCTTCAACCATTTATGGTGGGACGTTTAATCTCTTAACAGTTACCATGAAAAAAATGGGAATTGAATGTACGATTGTAGATCCTGATTCTGATGAGGAAACATTAAATAAAGCATTTCAAGAGAATACGAAGTGTGTTATAGCAGAATCAATTGCAAATCCTGCATTGGTTGTATTGGACTTTGAGAAGTTTGTAAAGGTTGCTCATGCACATGGAGTTCCTTTAATTGTAGATAATACATTTGCAACGCCAATTAACTGTCGTCCATTTGAATATGGTGTAGATATTATCACACACTCTACAACAAAATATATGGATGGACATGCTATGTGTGTAGGTGGTGCAATTGTTGATTCTGGTAATTTTGACTGGGCAAAATATGGTGAGAAATTTCATGGTTTGACAACACCAGATGAATCCTATCATGGTGTAATATATACGGAAAGATTTGGAAAGAAAGCTTATATTACCAAAGCGACAGTACAGCTTATGAGAGATTTGGGTTCCATTCCTTCTCCAATGAATTCTTTTTTGCTCAATATTGGTCTTGAGACATTGCACTTAAGAGTTCCGAGACATTGTGAGAATGCATTGAAGGTGGCGAAATGGCTTGAAAAGAATGAAAAGGTTGCATGGGTAAATTATCCAGGATTGAAAGGAAATAAGTATTATGAATTAGCACAAAAATATATGCCAAATGGTACTTGTGGAGTAATTTCCTTTGGGCTTAAAGGTGGCAGAGATGTCAGTGTATCTTTTATGGATCATTTAAAGTTAGCTGCGATTGTAACCCATGTTGCAGATGCGAGAACTTGTGTATTGCATCCGGCAAGTCATACACACAGACAAATGAATGATGAACAGTTGATAGAAGCAGGTGTTCAGCCAGATTTGATTCGATTTTCAGTAGGAATAGAAAATGCAGAGGATATCATTACTGATATAGAACAGGCGCTTACGTATATTTAATTATGAAAAAATACAGTTGGTTATCAAGTTTATTTTTGCTGATTTTGTCAGGCATTGCAATCAGTGTAAGAATATATTATATTAATAATTTAATGTCAGAGATAAGTATCAATGAGGAAATTTATTTTGCTGCTAAAGTAAATGTTGGAAATACAAGTTTTTCAACGATATTTTCAGATGGATTTCAGATAAAATCGTTATATATATCTAATTTGTATTTGATGTTTTTAATATTTGGAAATTTTACAGTGGCAGGAGTTTACCTAAATATTCTATATCAGGTAGCGACAGTTATTTTGGTATATTCTATGGTGAAAATTGTGACAAACAAATACATTAGTTTTGCAATCGGTTTAATAGCTGCTGTATTGCCAGGATATATCCATCATTTATCAAAGGTTAATAGTGTTGATATGGAAATTTTTCTGTTTGCACTGATATTAAATTTTATTGTGTTTCTCATTCATTTTATATATCGTAAATTTCATACTATAGAATTAAATCCAGTAATGATTGAGGGAGACAAAATAGATGACAAACAGGCATCAATTATAGAGACAGAGAAAAGTACTGGAGTTTTGATGGACCGATCTATGAGGGAGATACACTATGATGATCTGGAAGATAAAAAAGTGCAATATATTGAAAATCCACTTCCAGTTCCCAAACGTAGAGAACATAAAAAGATGGATTTTGCATTTGAACCGACTGATAGCAATGATGATTATGATTTAAAGGATATGACAAACAAAGATTTTTATGATATTGAATAGGAAAAAGTTACTTTAGAATTGTTGGAACTATTTAGTGGATAAATAAATGTAAATTGTTTGTTTTATAAAAGTTGGATAACTAAATTGTTGTGAAATCTTGTAAATGATATAATACGAATTTAAATTCGAGGAGTAAAATGAGATTTGCAAAGTTACTTTAAGGAGAATTTATTTGAAAAAAATATGGGATGGAATTATTGGTTTGGCAATAGGTGATGCTATTGGAGTTCCAGTTGAATTTACAAGTAGACAGGAGAGGGTTAAAGATCCAGTTATCTCAATGAGAGCTTATGGAACACATTGTCAGCCTAGAGGAACTTGGTCTGATGACACAAGTTTAACATTGGCGTTAATGGATAGTATTATTAAAAAGAATGAAATTGATTATGTGGATATTATGAATAAGTTTTCTGATTGGATTCTGTATAGTGATTATACAGCAACTGGTGAGGTTTTTGATGTAGGAAATGCAACGAGCAGAGCTATTATGAATTATGGGCGTGGGGTGAATCCATTAGAATGTGGGGGCATTTGTGAATATGAAAATGGTAATGGATCTTTAATGAGGATTCTTCCAATTGCATATTATTTACAAAAACATTCTGATTTAACAATGGAATCTCAGATGCACATAATACATAATATATCGGCTTTAACACATAGACACCCTATAAGTCTTATTGGATGTGGTATTTATATAAAAATTGCAATGAATTTATTGGAAGACAAATGGTCTTTGTATGAAGCTGTGGAACAAGGGATAAGAACTGCGGTTGAATATTATGAAAAAAAAGTGTGGAATGATGTGTATGTATATTTACGTTTAATGGATTTATCAGCATTTCTAAAATTACCTGATAATGAGATTAAAAGTAGTGGGTATGTTGTCCATACTTTAGAATCAGTCTTGTGGTGCTTGTTAAATACAAGCTCATATGCGGAATGTGTTTTAAAAGCGGTGAATCTTGGAGATGATACAGATACAGTTGGTGCTGTTGTTGGAGGATTGGCTGGAATTTACTACGGATTGGATAAAATTCCCAAAGATTGGTTGGACGTGTTAGCCAGAAGACAATATATAGAAGAACTATGTGAGAAATTTATTTGAGCTACTAAAATTAGTGTGAAATTAAAATTTCACACCTCCTGATTTGTATGCCCGCAAAAGCGGGCAGATGGGAGTTCGTATGAGAATTAGAATAAATAAAAATAATAAAGTTCTATTTTGATAGTTAGTAAATAGAAAAAGAACTAACATTCTGTTAAAATAGTATAAAATGCCTTGTACATTATTTTTTAAGAAAAGTTGTAAAGCAGTGTAATAAAAATATATTGGGTGGAAATCATAGAAAAGATACCACTAAACTTTATCTGAAAATAAAGAGAGTGTAGAAAGGAATATGCTATGAGTAACGAGAATGAAAAAAAGAAAGAAAATAATGATGAACTTGAATCTAAGAAATATAAAGACGAAAAAATTGAAAAAGAGAGTCAAGTTACTTTGGATGAAAACAGCAGTAATCATAAGATTCATTTAATTACAGTTATAGGAGAGATAGAAGGTCATGAAAATGCGGGAAATCAATCAAAGGTAACGAAATATGAATTGCTTTTGCCACAACTTGCTTCCATAGAGGATAGTAATGAGGTTGATGGAGTATTGTTGCTTTTAAATACAATGGGGGGAGATGTGGAAGCAGGGCTTGCAATCGCAGAAATGGTTGCATCACTTAGCAAACCTACTGTTTCATTGGTTTTAGGAGGAAGTCACAGCATTGGAGTTCCAATTGCAGTGAGTACAAATTATTCCTTTATTGTTCCAACAGGCACTATGGTAGTGCATCCAGTCAGAATGAATGGAATGGTAATTGGAGTGCCACAGACCTTTAATTATTTTAGGGAAGTACAAAATCGAATAACAAGTTTTGTATGTTCTCATTGTAATATATCGAAGGAACGATATGAGGAGTTAATGATGGAAACAGAAGTTCTTACTAAAGATGTAGGCAGTGTACTAGAAGGCAAGGAGGCTGTCAAAGAAGGGATTATCTGTGAAATTGGTGGAATATCTCAAGCGATTGCAAAGTTGCATGAGCTGATAAATAAAAAATAAAATCAATCCATATAGAAAAGGGCTACACTATTGACATTGTGTAGTCCTTTGATAAAATGGAAATAACAAACATAATAAAGGAGCATTTGTAAATACTTATTGCCATATCTGATGATGTTTGACACAATAGATGAAAAGGAGAGGATGGGAAAATGAATATTACTATTACAGGCAATCTTGGAAGTGGTAAGTCAAGTGTGGCAAAAATACTTAAGGAAAAAGGATATGAATATTCTTCAACAGGAAATATATTCCGACAGCTTGCTATGGAAAAAGGACTTTCTGTTGAGGAATTTAACAAGAGAGTGAATGAAGCCGCAAGTCGTGGGGATCACTCTGTCGACAAGATGATAGATGACACAACGACAAGGATTAGTGAGGAGCGAGATAATGTTGTTTTTGACTCCCGTCTTGCATGGCATTTTGCACCGAAAAGTTTTAAAGTGTTTATTATCACAGATATTGATGAGGCAAGTCGCAGAGTATTTCATGATAGTATTCGTGCAAATTCAGAGTCTTATGTGTCACAGGAAGCTTGTAGAAAAGCGTTGATTAACAGGCAAAAATTAGAGACTATACGCTATCAGGAAGTATATCATATTGATTATTATGATATGAGTAATTATAATTTGGTGATTGATAGTACAAATGCGACACCTGCTGAGATTGCACAGGAAATTTTGGATAAAATGATTTCATATCAGAATGGTAGTTTTGAGAGAATGATGGAGTTGAATCCAGCATCTATAAAATTTTCAGAAAGAGCAGATTCGGATTTGTCAGACAGCAACATAGTAGAAGTTTTGGAAAAAGGCGGAAATTTTACACTTAGTGCTGGAAAAAGTAGAATCGAGGAAGCACTACAACACAATGAAAAATTTATTATTGTCAAAGTAGTGGGTTCAGAACCAGGAGACGAAGATGGCTTTATGAATTTTGCAAATATGGTGAAATTATAAAAGGATTTATTTTACTTGAGAGTTGAAAGTTCTCAATAAAAAAATAACCCTTTCGCATAAATCTAT
>CAJUAE010000152.1 GCA_910583965.1 uncultured Lachnospiraceae bacterium | reverse complement strand
GTGTATATGTAAGTCGTTCGACGATATCATTTTCTAAATCGTTCATTATACCTATCCCCCATCTGCCCGCTTTAGCAGGTGTACAAATCAGGATGGGTGAAATTTTAATTTCACACTATCTCCTTTGTACTTTTTAATTTAACTGTAGTTGAATACTTGGCAAATTAATCCCTTTGAAAGCATACCTACCTAAATATTATTTATCCATCTATTTTATTTTTAAGTATACAATATAGGATTGGACACATACTGTACATATAAAAATTTTTCTATATATTTTTTGTTTTTTTCATAAAATAAGTGCAAATTATTTCTATCACTTCTTTTGAGTATCTTGCGAGGTAGTCTTGACTATTTTATGGTTTGTCGTAGAATTTTTCTTCAAAGCATTTTGTTGGTACTTTGCCGAAGATTGTCTGATAACCCTTTGCTTTCGGTTCCTTATTCTTATGTAAACATGTTTTTTAATACCTTAAAAACACGGAACTTCCTATAAAGTAAAAAAATAAGGGTCTTGAAACATTTAAAATGTCTCAAAACCCTTATCTTATGCGTATAACAGGACTTGAACCTGCTAACTGCTTTTTGTTCTAAAATACATATTTGCAGACAATGTACTTGAAACTATTGAATTTAAAAGGTTTTTTATTTCATTTTATTGTAATATATATTCTACAACAAAACTATAATTTTATTAAATTACAACATTATGCAACACGAAATGCAACACGATTTTTACAAAAAGGAATGCTAATCACAGCGCATTTTCTCCTGCATCTGTCATACCCTCTTTCTTCATCTCTGCCAATGCTGCACGGTAGCCCTTTGCATAACCATAATCAAACGTCTTGCACGCCGCTGAAATAGCGTCCCAGCCGTCGCTGTTCTGAATCGTGCTTACAATCTCCTCGCACTCGCCAGCACTTATCATGTACCTGATGTTCCTCTTTGTGGTTTTAAAAAACTTTTGTACATACTTTCTTATCTTGTCCATAATAAGATTCTCCTTTATCTTTTTACTTCCCCAAGCCCTCAAGCGTCAACTCTGTACCTTTCTACCTTGTCAGGTTGTGAGCTATAAACTCACAACCTTTCTTGGTAATGCCATAGCAAGGAAGTATCTTGATTTTTTACATTTCTTCTGGTTCTCCAAAATAACGCTTATATACTGTTTCATGTATTCCAGATGGATATTTATTCATAAATGCATGTGCCTCTTTCTGGCTTAAAACTTTATATTCATCATCTCCTGCTAAATCATATGTTGTCTGTAAAATAAACGTTTTGCCTTTCGGATAGTATAACCGCTTTGTCTGCGTATTGAAGTCAAAAAGCGCTCCTTTTTTACTAACCACTGCCTCACACAACAAATCCTGATTGGATAAAACATACTTTTTCCCATTAATAATTATGCCTGCCATACCGTCGCCTCCCTGCCTCTCAAAAGAGCCACATTGTCAAGGAGTTTCATTGCAGTTTTAAATCCTGCAATAAAACCGCTCTCCTCAAACTCAACGGCAACATTCATCATCTTGTCATACAGCTCACTCTGTAGCTTAACATTGTCGGGGAATGCACCCACACAAAACTGGTCATACATATCAGCTTCTGTTTCGGCAGCAGTCGTATGCCTTGGCTTATCTTCCATACTTTTAACATACTCGCAAAATAACTCTGCGATAGCAGCGTCTCTGCCTGTTTCTTTTTTCTCTGGGATTGTTTTTGAAACTTTCATGGTACAACGCTCCTTTCTCCTCTTATTTCCCTAAACTTTCAAGCGTCAACTGCTCATACTCCGGCGCCTTTACAAAATCCTCTGTCAGCTCCACGCCAAACTGCGCCGATACCTTCTTGAAGTTCTCCGCAATCTTGTGCGGCGCTAGGTTCTGCCGATGGGCTATTCTGTCCATGATTTTAAGATAGCTGGCTAACTCACCGAGGGAGATTTCAGAAGGATTACATATTTGGTTAAATGCAATATTATTAATAGGCGAAAAAGCATCTGCTAAAATGTCCTTTGCTTTTAACTGGTACTGCATCAGCTTTTTTGCAAACTCTGGTCGCTCCTCTCTGGTCTTCTCGGTTATGGAAATCTTTGCAAGCCATAAGGGAATGAAATCATGCCGAATACAGAAAACTTCTTTTATTCCTCCGTCTGTTGGAAGTGGGATCTGATTAGATCCTACTTTTTCAAAAACCATATCCTTTTGGATATTCATAATCTGCCGCTTCGTCTGCCCTTCTGTCATGTCAAGCGCATTACATACCCAGCGCACGCCAACCCAAATATTACCGGCTGTGTCTTTTGCGGCTTTAATAGAATCTCCCATCACATCAACATTCTTTACAATCAAATCCTGCATAAAAATAGTACCTCCTACAATAAAATTTTTGGTTGCAAGAGATACCCTCATATGATAATATATTTCATACAAGGGTGTATCTCTTGTGGGTGATAGGGGTTGCTTAGTTTTCCAGACGGCGCAACCTCTATTCTTTTTGTTCTATTTTCTTTTCTACCATGCCAATACCTTTCATAATGGTATCTGTCCTAGTCATATTCAGCTTATCAGCACAATTTTGGATTCTTTCAGATTCCTCTTTCGTTATTCTTATATTTAAGTTGACATTTCTAGGGTTTTCTTTTGGTGGTCTACCAGTTCTAGGGCTCATTTTATCACCCCGCTTTCTGCCCTTGCAATAAGTATATTATAGCGCGTGCAATAAGTCAAGC
Organism: uncultured Lachnospiraceae bacterium; assembly: GCA_910583965.1. Taxonomy (GTDB): domain Bacteria; phylum Bacillota; class Clostridia; order Lachnospirales; family Lachnospiraceae; genus COE1. The sequence continues at coordinate 3,273 of CAJUAE010000152.1, read as the reverse complement.
ATTTTTTTATTTTTTTTGAAGTTTGCAGCAATCTTGTGCGGCGCTAGGTTTTGTCGGACTGCAACTTTGTCCATGATTTTAAGGTAACTGGCTAGTTCGCCAAGGGATATATCAGAGGGGTTGATAATTGTTAGTTCGTCCTCCATCTCATGAAAACGGTTAATATACCGCGCTGTAAACTCTGTGCCCTTTTGCCCTGTCAGTTTGTGGGCGATAAACTCACAGCCTTTCTTCGTGACAAGGTAGCATGCCACCGTTTTATTCTGCTCTGTTGTATAGGTTGATTCTGAAAAGAAATCGGAGACGGAGATTTTCCCTTCTCCTAATTGCGACGTGTATCTTCTAATGTCCTTCAACAAGTCATAGTGTTTCTTGTCCACCATCTGCGCAACTTCCATAGATGTGAGTACATTTCCAATATTAGACATAATAATAAAACCTCCTTCAAAAAATTGTTCTTGAAAGAGATTTCCCTTTATGATAGAATATTTCATAGAGGGAAACCTCGGACTTGAGTAATCGTTCTGGTCGCCAAACTTGATACGATTACTCTTTTTCTTTTAATTCATAGTAAACTTTTCTGACACCCTCTCGGATAATGTCTGCCTTTGATTTTCCTGTACGCTCTACACAATACTCAAGATACATCAAATCTTCCTCTGACATTCTTATTCTTGTTTGGAAAATCTTAGGGTCATCAGTGCGTTTACCTGGCTTTTCCTTGCCCAATAACTCCCCTCCTTTCTATTGGTTACACACATTATTTTAACATATGTGTAACCATATTTCAATATCTTTTTTTTCAAAATTCTGGAACAAAACAGTTCCTTTCAATGCTTTACAACCATACCAAAAAGAGATACAATAATAAAGCATACTCCTTTTGGCGTGTGTAACGTGTAAGACAGTCAGTGCTTTGGTCGGTGCGGACTGTCTTATTTTTTGTCCAGTTCTGATTTTACCATTTTAATTCCCTTGTTGATTACTTCTGTTTTACTTGTTTCAAGTTTCTTTGAACACTCGTTTAACATTTTATCCATTTCATCATCAAGTCTTAATTCAAAACGGTGATGTTTGGACTTATCCGATTTTGGTCTTGGCGACATTCTCTACCCTCCTTTCTTGTCCGTACAAGTATATTATATCAGTACGTACAAGAATGTCAATACCTAAAATAAAAAAGACAGCATTTTTTGCTACTGTCCTAAAAAGAGAAGGCTTTCACCTTCTCTTTACCCAAATATTAATATCTCCACGTAATTTTGTTTGAAGTTGTAACTTTAGCTCCATATATATTATAGTTTCCGTTTCCATCATCAATATATATTATTAAGTTGTACTTACTATAAATACCACCAATGTTGTTACTACTTGGCATTTCATAATAGCTATTTGCAAAATTAGCCATTGTTGCAAGGTATCTAGCAACATCTTCCCCAGCCATTTTTGCTGTCTCCGTATCTGTAGAAGATGGTATTTGCACAACAATATTAATTTCCTTCTTTTTTTCATCCACTTCTATAAACACATCTTTAATATATTCATACTGTTTCATATCACGTATTGCAACATCTATTACAGATTCTCCATCAAAAGTTAATTCACTCACTTTTTTGGTAGTAACATCTAAACTACTTATTTCTTCAATTTCTTCTGTTTCAGACAGAACCTCATTTATTGTTGATTCTATTTCTTCCTGTTCTTGAATTTCCTTTTCATTAACTTCTAAGATAGTATTATCTGTAGCAATAGTTATAAGACTTTGTTCTTCTGTTATTGATAATGTTTCATCTTCTCCCTTAATTAGTTCACTTAATTCCCGATTCTCTGATTCTGATTTTTCTACTACCTGTAATGATGATTCCTCTGTCAATGGTCTAATATATACTACATAACCAATTAATGATATCCAAAGTATAAAACAACTTATACTCTGAATAATCTTATATGTTTTATCATACTTCTTATTTTTCCACAGTAGATACATTCCAAATGGATATACTGTGGCCAATAAAATTACCCCCCCAAACTTTTGTAATACCTCAATAATCTTTTTATTCATATTAAACTCCATTCCTGTCAACAAAATATGGATTATTATAACACAATATGTCCTAAAATGGAATAATCAAACAAATTATTTTGTCAGTTTTTACAAGCTTATAAAGATAAAAACAGCCATTTGCAAAACAAGCATCCCTAATATATAATAATATAGTACAAAAAAAGAAATCTGCTGCAACAGATTTCCTTAATGTATTAGTACCACAATAGCAATACTCTCTTTGCCCTATATGCTATTATATCTAAATATCTTCTACCAAATTCTAATGACACCTCCGATAAATGGCTTCACGCCGATGCGTCCAAACTCCGAACAATCCGGCATTGTCTTGTTAATCACATATGCTAATACTTGTCCTTCTTCCAAGTCCTCACGATCTAACTCCCACTCGGAATTATCCCGCTTCACATACAAAAGGCTATATAGATCGCCAATGTTCGTAAGCTGGTGGATAACATGATAAACAACCGCCTCATGCTTCTTCTCGAACTCATTTACCATTGCCTGTTCCTCGTCATCTAGCCAATACAAAATTCCCATATGTTCCGACTTATTCAGCTTTTCTTCTCCCTTAAACTCATTCAGCACATTCTTATGCACCTTCAGAGCTTCCAATCTCTTTACCGCCTCTGCTCTTGTTTCCTCAATATTTCTTACTGCCATGTACATTTCCTCCTGTTTTAAGTTGTTCTACTGATATTTAACTTATACGCATCACAAATGGAAAATTCGAGTTTATAAATAGTTTTGCTAAAATTTGGAATTTTCTATTTTTCCCCCTATCTTGCTACTTTTCGACAATCGCCCGATTGATACAACCATCTGACCGCCTACTGCTTCGCTTAGTTTAGGTATTTGTTTAGCGTGAACGCATCGTAACACTACCTGCTGGAGTGTCAATAGTTTTATAGAAAATATTTTTTGGAAATTTTGAGTTTTTTCACAGATTTATCCACTATATCCACAAATATATATGTCTTTATATACGATTACGACCATAATGACAGTACGAGCAATAACTTTCCAGCAAATTATTCTATGAACTTTTCTTGTGACTACCTACCGGATTGTCCTGTAAACATATTTGCACACAATAAAAAAAGACTTATTCTTAAATTTGATGAACAGGTCTTTTCTTAAAAATATTGTGAAAAATGGTAGTGTAAAAAAGTTTGTGTCTATGGAAAAAAATACCTCTTTTTGGGCAA